>JAFYSG010000058.1 GCA_017559435.1 Lachnospiraceae bacterium | reverse complement strand
TCAGAAGACTGCTGTGGTATACATGGAGGAGCCGCTGGTTTTAACGGTAGTTAAAGTTGAAAATGAAATGGAAAATGCGGTAATCAAGGCATATACCGCTGATCCGAGTGTTGTGACTGTTTCAGTAGACAAAAAACAGGTGACATTAACAGGTGTGGCACCCGGTGAAACAGTGATCCAGATAGATTGTATTGCAGAAGCAGAAGTTTCTGAAGAAGATGAAGAGGGTAATGTAACCACAAAAACAGAGATTTTTAAGGCAGAACCGGTAGTTTGTACGGTACAGGTAAAAGCAAATCCTAAGTTGGATAAAACCAATGTCTTGAAGGATAGTGAGGGCAGAGAAGTATATGTGCAGGAAAACGGCACGTACAGATTGGCTTATTACGCAGATTATTATGCACACAGTAAGTTTTATATAAAGGGTGAGCCCAAGTACACCGGCTGGCAGACCCTGAATGGAAAGAGATATTTCTATAATTCATCAGGAAAGGCAGTAACGGGCGAACAGGTTATCCAAGGTGTGAAATATAATTTTGCAAGTGACGGATCTCTTGTGACCGGTTCCGGTACATTGGGAATAGATGTATCCAAGTGGAATGGCAATATAGATTGGACAGCAGTAAAGAATTCCGGTGTATCTTATGTTATTATCAGATGTGGTTACAGAGGTTCTTCTGAAGGAGCATTGATTAAAGACTCCAAGTTTGAGAATAATATCAAGGGTGCTATCAATGCCGGTCTGAAAGTAGGAATTTATTTCTTTAGTCAGGCAATTGATAAGAATGAAGCAGTAGAAGAGGCTTCCATGGTACTGGAGTGCATCAAGAATTATAAGATCACATACCCGGTATTTTTGGATGTAGAGCCCAGCGGCGGCAGAGCGGACAGCATCAGTGTGGCAACCAGAACGGAGATTTGTAAGGCATTCTGTGAGACGATCCAGGGCTACGGATATACCGCAGGCGTTTATGCCAACAAGACTTGGTTCGAAGAAAAGATTAATACCAGTGAACTTAGCAGCAAGTATAAGATTTGGCTTGCACAATATGCGGCAGCACCTACTTATACCGGCAGATATGATATGTGGCAGTACAAGTCTACCGGTAAGATCAGCGGTATCACCGGTGATGTGGATATGAACCTGAGTTATCTGGTTTACTAATATAAAAACAGCGGAGGACAATATGAGAACATATTTGGTTACAGGCGGTGCCGGATTTATCGGTTCTAATTATATTCATTACATGTTTAAAAAGTACGGCAATGAGATCCGTATCATTAATGTAGATGTACTTACTTATGCGGGAAATCTTGAAAACCTGAAAGGTGTGGAAGACAGAGAAAATTATACTTTCGTTAAGGCTGATATTTGTGATAAAGAAGCGATTCAAAAGATTTTTGAAGAAAACGATATTGACAGGGTGGTGCATTTTGCAGCAGAAAGCCATGTGGACAGAAGTATCCGCAATCCCGAGGTTTTTGTACAGACAAATGTACTTGGTACGGCAGTTATGCTGAATTGCGCAAAAGCCGCATGGGAATTGCCGGACGGAAGCTTTAAAGAGGGCAAGAAGTTTTTGCATGTTTCTACGGATGAAGTATATGGTAGTTTGCCCGATGATGAGAATGCATTCTTCTATGAGACTACCCCTTACGATCCCCACAGTCCTTACTCAGCAAGTAAGGCAAGTTCGGACATGCTGGTAAAGGCTTATATGGATACTTACAAATTCCCGGCGAACATCACAAACTGTTCCAATAACTATGGACCATACCAGTTTCCGGAAAAATTAATTCCATTGATTATCAACAATGCTCTTCAGGGGAAGAAGCTGCCTGTATACGGTGATGGCAAAAATGTTCGTGACTGGTTATTTGTGGAAGATCACGCGAAAGCCATCGACATGGTACAGGAAAAGGGAAGACTGTTTGAGACCTATAATGTGGGCGGCCACAATGAAAAGCAGAATATCGAGATCATCAACATTATCTTAGAGACATTGCAGGAGATGCTGCCGGAATTTGATCCCAGAAAGGCGCTTGTAAGCAAGGATCTGATCACTTATGTGGCAGATCGTAAAGGCCATGACCGCAGATATGCCATTGCGCCGGATAAGATCAAAGCAGAGATAGGGTGGTATCCGGAAACCATGTTCAAAGATGGTATCCGTAAGACCATTGCCTGGTTTTTTGAGAACGAGGAATGGATGAAGAATGTTACCAGTGGTGATTATCAAAAGTACTATAGTGATATGTACGAAAAATAAAAAATGTGAATAAGTTTCCAGAGGGATTGCTGTAAAATGGGACGTTTTGCGGGAATCCCTTCGGTGCGTAGATTGGATAACTTTTGACAACAGAAGAAGAAAGTGAGGGAACTATGAAAGGTATTATTTTAGCAGGTGGCGCAGGAACCAGATTATATCCATTGACAAAGGCGATCAGTAAGCAAATTATGCCGGTATACGACAAACCCATGATTTATTATCCGTTGTCTATTTTGATGTTGGCAGGAATCAGAGAGGTTCTGATCATTTCCACCCCCAGAGATTTGCCGGTTTTTAAAGAGTTGTTAGGTTCCGGTGAGCAATTGGGTATGCATTTTGAATATGCAGTGCAGGAAGTGCCCAGAGGCCTTGCAGATGCATTTATTATTGGAGAAGAATTTATTGGCAAAGATAATGTGGCGCTGGTTCTTGGGGATAATATCTTTTATGGACAGAGTTTTTCAAAATTGCTTAAGGAAGTGGCTGCCAGAGAAAGCGGTG
>JAFYSG010000057.1 GCA_017559435.1 Lachnospiraceae bacterium | reverse complement strand
GAAGCCCCCCTCAAGATGAGATATCCAGACGTATGTCTAAGACCCCTTGAAGACGACGAGGTAGATAGGAATAAGGTGTAAGCACAGCAATGTGTTCAGCTGATATTTACTAATCGGTCGAGGGCTTAACCTGAAGGCTGGGAAACGAAATAAATTTCGAATGACTTGTGAGTTTAAGAGAATTCAATGTTCGGTTTTGAAGGTATAAACCTTTTTGAAGAGTAGCGTCAACCTACTCTTTTTTTGTTTTTATATAAGTTGTAAGATGTTCCATATATGTTCAAACAGGGGAAACGGAAGGTGTTAAAAAAATAGGCGACAGGAAATTCCCTGTGGCCTATTTTTAGTTATGGAGTGGATTAATAATATGCGGGTGTGTTTAAAGTCTGCAAGATGCCGGTTGCAATTGCGGAAGCGATTTCGTCAAACTGTTCATCAAAGAGCAGATTATCTGAGTCTGTGTTAATGAAACCTACTTCCACCAGCACTGAAGGCATTTGTGTACTGTTCAGCACCACCAAATTCGGTCGTTCTTTCACACCCTGATTTTCAAAGCCTACGGCTTCCAACTGGGCATTGATATTGTAAGCCATGCGGGCTGCTTCCCCATATTGATTGTAAACCAGAGATTCAATCCCTGTATATTGGTTGGGATAAGGGCTGGAATTGCGGTGAATAGAAATAAAATAATCAGCACCGATCCGGTTGCCTTCCTGCGCCTTTTCATAGGGAGATTCGTAGACATCTGCGGTTCTGGTGTAATAGACATCTACGCCGTTTAATTCCAGGATTTCACCAATTGCCAGTGTTAGCGCCAGGACATCATCTTTTTCCTGCCTGCCGTTGTAGACGGCGCCGGGGTTTGCGCCTCCGTGACCCGCATCTAAAACAATAAGAGCCATAAGTATTCTCCGGGCTTTTTTTTATTATATGAAAGAAAGAGAAGAACGTGCATAAAGGCTGAGATATAAAATGATTGCAAATTTGGATAGTTCTGATATACTATAGAAGTATTGAAAAACTGCTGATAATGGAGCAGGATTCCTAAGGAGGCATCAGATTCTTTCATGAAAACAAAAGAAATCAATCAAATAAAACGTTTAAAATATGCCTGTTATACCAGTAATCTTTCCCTGGCCATCGTGGCAAATTTATCCCCGTTGTTGTTTTTGACATTTCGTTCACTTTACGGAATCTCATATACGCTGCTGGGGCTTTTAGTGTTGATCAACTTTGTGACGCAGCTTACGGTGGATTTGATATTTTCCTTTTTTTCATACAAATTTCAGATATCGAAAACAGTCAGGTGCATGCCGCTCTTTACGGTGACAGGTCTCGTAATTTATGCGTTGTGGCCTTTTTTTTCCCCGGGAACTGCTTACATAGGACTTGTTATCGGCACGGTGATCTTCTCGGCAGGTGCCGGATTAGTAGAGGTGTTGATCAGTCCTGTGATCTCTTCACTGCCGGCTAAGGATCCTGATCGTGAGATGAGTAAGCTTCACTCGGTATATGCTTGGGGAGTGGTGGCAATGATCATTATCAGCACGCTGTTTTTACAGCTCAAAGGAGCCGGGCACTGGCATTGGCTGGCACTTTTGTTTATGCTGGTGCCGTTAGTGTCGATCTGTCTTTTTGCCGGGACACAGATTCCGCAGATGGAGACGCCTAAGAAGATATCAGGAACCTTACATTTATTAAAAAACAAAGGAATCTGGCTCTGTGTGGCGGCTATTTTTCTGGGAGGTGCTGCAGAGTGTAATATGGCTCAGTGGAGCTCCGGATATCTGGAGCAGGCGCTGCAGATTCCCAAGGTCTGGGGCGATGTATTTGGTGTAGCGTTATTTTCTGCTATGCTTGGTCTGGGTCGGACACTTTATGCCAAAATAGGCAAAAATATTGAGCGCGTGCTTTTCTTTGGGGCGGTAGGTGCAGTTGTCTGTTATTTGACGGCAGCGGTGACGGACAACGCAGTGGCAGGACTGGCAGCCTGTGCCTTCACAGGATTCTGTACGTCTATGCTGTGGCCCGGAAATCTGATCGTGGCTTCTGAACGCTTTCCCACAGGAGGCGTGTTTATCTATGCCCTGATGGCAGCCGGCGGTGATCTGGGGGCATCCGTGGCACCTCAGATGGTGGGGATCGTGGCGGATACAGTGGTGGGCAGCCGTGTGGCCTCAGAGGCTGCACTTTCAATGGGATTGTTGCCGGAGCAATTGGGAATGAAGCTTGGATTGTTGACCGGTATGTTATTCCCCTTGGCGGCGATACCGGTGTTTTTTTGGATGTGGCGTAAAAAAAAGTAATACTTTTCTCTTGGATTTTACATTGATTTTACATAACTTTTACATTGATTGGTTATACAATTTACACAGATAAGTTATTATGGTATAGTACAAAGAGAAAAGAAGAAAGAGGATAAGTTATGGATTTTTTTGATTTATTGACAATGTTGGGAGGTCTTGCATTATTTCTTTACGGAATGAATCTGTTGGGAGACGGTTTGTCTCAAGCTTCCGGCGGACGTCTGGAAAGTATTTTGGAGAAGTTGACCAATAATCCATTAAAGGCTGTGCTGGTGGGGGCCGGTGTCACAGCGGTCATTCAGTCATCATCCGCTACCACGGTTATGGTAGTTGGTTTCGTTAACTCAGGGATCATGAAGCTACAGCAGGCTGTGGGTATCATTATGGGTGCCAATATCGGTACTACAGTCACTTCCTGGATTCTGACACTTTCCGGAATCGAGAGTGATTCCTTTTTTGTAAAGTTGTTGAAGCCTACATCTTTCTCGCCAGTGTTGGCATTGATCGGTGTGGGGATCATCATGTTTTCTAAGAAGGACAAGTTGAAGAATGTAGCGACGATCCTGATCGGTTTTGCGATTTTGATGTTTGGTATGGAAACCATGTCTGAAGCGGTGAAGCCTCTTCGCGATGTGCCGGAATTTACCAGTATTCTGACCAGATTCTCTAATCCCATTTTAGGATTGTTGGCAGGTCTGATTTTAACAGCAGTGATTCAATCGTCTTCCGCATCTGTAGGAATTCTGCAGGCGCTGTGTATGACAGGAGCCATCGGTTATGAAGCTGCCATTCCTATCATTATGGGACAGAATATTGGTACCTGTGTGACAGCCATGATCTCAGGTATCGGTGCCTCAAAAAATGCGAGAAGAGCTGCACTTGTCCATCTGTATTTTAATATCATCGGTACCATATTATTCATGGCAGGTTTTTATCTGATCAATGCGGTACGGCCTTTCCCTTTCATGGGATCGCCGGCAGATCAGACCGGAATCGCCGTTGTGCACACTACCTTTAATATTGTGGCTACTGTTTGTCTGCTGCCGTTCTCTAAAGGGTTGGTAAAGCTTGCAAGTCTGACCATCAAGGATGAGGAGAAGCAGGAGGAGAGCATAGGGAACACAAGTGTACTGCAGCTATTGGATGCACGTTTCTTAGACACCCCTTCCTATGCAGTGGAGCAGAGCCGTAATGTAGCTATTACCATGGCTGGATTGGCTGAGGAAGCCATGAATCTGTCTCTGGAACTGATCGGTGAGTACAGTCAGGAGAAGGCAGACAGAGTGGCACAGTTGGAAGCTGAGGTAGACCGCTTCGAAGATGAACTGGGGACTTATCTGGTGAAGCTAAGCTCCAAGAATCTGCCGGAGAAAGACAGTCATACCTTGTCTGAGATATTGCACTGTATTGGTGATTTTGAGAGAATCTCTGACCATGCACTGAATGTGATGCGGGCAGCTGAGGAAATGAACCGCAAATCCATTCAGTTCTCCGAGAAGGCGCAGAACGAGCTATATACCTTTGGCAGAGCTATCCATGATATTCTGAAGCTTACCATGCTGAGCTTCTCGGAAGAAGATCTGTCATTGGCAAAGCAGGTGGAGCCTCTGGAGGAGGTTATCGATGATCTGAATAAAGAAATTAAGCAGCGCCATGTGAAGAGACTCCGTAAGGGAAAATGTACCATAGAACTTGGATTTATTCTGTCTGATATTACCACCAATCTGTCGAGAGTGTCAGATCACTGTTCCAACATTGCAGTGTGTCTGTTACAGGTCAGTGAGGATGAATATGAGACCCATGCATATCTGGGCCAGATAAAACAGAAGAACAACATGGATTTCCAAGGTAAAGTATTGGCTTATAAGGAGCGTTATCAGCTTCCTTAAGCACAGAAAGGGTGAGCATTATGGCTCTGATATACGTAGTAGAAGATGACAGAAATATTCAGGAGATTGAGACCTTTGCCCTGACCAATGTGGGATATCAGGTGGAAGGGTTTGACTGTGCTGCAACTTTTTATAAAGCATTGGAAAAAACTGTACCTGATCTGATTCTTCTGGATATTATGCTGCCTGATGAGGATGGTCTGACGATTCTTAAGAATCTTCGCCTTCGTCAGGGCACATCCACAGTGCCCATTATTATGGTCACAGCCAAGACCACCGAGATTGATAAAGTAAAAGGTCTGGATATGGGAGCGGATGACTATATGACCAAGCCTTTCGGGGTCATGGAGCTGATCTCCAGGGTAAAGGCTATGCTTCGAAGAGTAGCCAAACCGGAAGATAAGGAAAAGATTCTGAAATTGGGTAACGTACTTTTAGACAGAGAGCGTCATGTGGTTTTTGTGAAGGATGAGCCGGTGGAGCTGACTTTTAAAGAGTATGAGCTTTTGAAGCTTCTTATGGTCAATGCGGGAATCGTTACCACCAGACAGGTAATCTTAGACCGGGTCTGGGGTATTGATTTTGAAGGGGAGTCCAGGACTCTTGATATGCACATTAAGACCTTGCGGCAAAAGTTAAAGGAAGAGGGCAGTCAGATCAAGACTGTCCGTAATGTGGGATATGTAATGGGAAGTTAAAAAGATGAAAAAGAAGATCAATTCCAGACTGGTAATGACAGCAATAGTAGGAATCGTCTCTACGATGCTCCTGATCACGGTAGTGTATTATGACCTGTTTTGCAGGCAGATCATGGAGGATCTTAAGACTTATGTATCTTTTATGGTACATTTAAGCTTGGGAGAGGAGCTTCATAATGCAGAAAGTATCGGACATATTGAAGGACTGCATGTGACGCTGGTGGATAATACAGGGCATATTATCTACGATAATGGAAAAGGGCATGAAGAGAAAGAACTACCGGAGGTAGAGGCCGCTTTTGCTGATGGAGAGGGGCAGGCGATCCGTAAGTCCTTGACTTTGGATCGCAGTACGTTTTATTATGCGGTCAGGCTGGGAGATGGAAGTGTTCTTCGTGTAGGAAGGGAGTCTGAAAGTCTGTATAGCATTTTTGTCAGTGCCCTGCCAAGTCTTGTAATGGTTACTTGCATCTTGATCGTAGTCAGCATGGTATTGGCACATGTTCTTACAGGGAATTTGATAAAGCCCATTGAGAGACTGGCAGAGAATTTGGAAGAACAGGAAGAACTGACAGAATATGAGGAACTGGTCCCCCTGATCAATATGATTCAGGAACAACATAAGGATATTATCAAAAATGCCAGGATCCGACAGGACTTTACAGCCAATGTATCTCATGAATTGAAGACACCGCTTACCTCTATATCCGGTTATGCAGAGCTGATCGAGAATGGTATGGCATCTGAAGCTGATACAGTGAGATTTGCCGGTGGCATTCGCAAAAGTGCCACAAGACTTTTGACACTGATCAATGATATTATCCGCCTGTCTGAGCTTGACAGTACAGAGCAGACAATAGTCTTCGAGAAGCTAAATCTCTATCAGTTGGCGGAGACTTGTGTGGAAATGCTGTCCATGAATGCTGAAAAGCACCATGTGACAATTTCTCTTCAGGGAATGGAGAGTTATATCAACGGCAACAGGCAAATGATAGAAGAATTATT
The DNA here is from genome assembly GCA_017559435.1 of Lachnospiraceae bacterium. Taxonomy (GTDB): domain Bacteria; phylum Bacillota; class Clostridia; order Lachnospirales; family Lachnospiraceae; genus Acetatifactor. The sequence goes on along the minus strand of JAFYSG010000057.1, from coordinate 5,350 downwards.
GTACAATCTGTGTGATAACGCCATCCGGTACAATAATGAAAATGGTACAGTCAAAGTAACTGTCTATCAAAGTCAGAAACAGACGATCCTGGTGGTACGGGACACAGGTATCGGCATTCCATCGGAACACCGGGAACGGATTTTTGAACGTTTCTACAGAGTAGACAAGAGCAGATCCAAGTCTACCGGCGGAACCGGATTAGGTCTTGCTATCGTAAAGCATATTCTGGTGAAACATCATGCATCTATTGACCTGCAAAGTGAATTGGGGAAAGGAACAGTGATGACTGTTACATTCCCGGAAATAGAGAACGGCTTTTTTTGATGGTTCTTCTATGAAAGGTGTCAAGTTTTGGGGAAGTGGTGAATATATTTTATAAAAGGGATTTTGGACATCTGTCCTGAAAGGAACAATATGGGGAATGGATTCGGAAAAGTAGCCCCAAGAACCACGAGAGGAACAACCAATGAGGGAGGCAATCCGATACAAACATTGTTGAAATGCCTACTGGCTTCTTTTGTATTTACAGGAATTTTGCTGTTATTGTTGGCATTCTTACTATTCAAGTTAAGTCTTACGGAGAAGATAGTATCCATAGCGATCATTGTGATTTACGTAGCTGCCTGCTTCGTGGCGGGTATATTGGCAGGTAAAATGTTGAAAAGACGCCGCTTTCTGTGGGGACTTGTAGAAGGAGTAATCTATTTTCTTGTACTGTTTGTTTTATCCATCATACTAAACGGTTCGGCCACAGTACTGGCAGACTCTTGTTTTACTACCTTCATCCTTTGTGCCGGGGGAGGAACGCTGGGTGGCATGCTTAGCTGAAATTTGTTATAATTTCTTACATTTTTCAAAAAAAGTCTTTTACATTTGGAAATTTTATGATATACTACAAAGAGTTTATTAGTCTATTGACTTTTAAAGCATAAGGAGGCTATAACATGAAACATATTAAAACATTAACAACAAGAGATCTGAAAGAGTCCATGAAGAAGGGCGGATGCGGCGAGTGCCAGACTTCCTGCCAGTCTGCATGTAAGACTTCCTGTACAGTTGGTAACCAGAGTTGTGAGAAGCTGAAATAAGGAAAGTAAGGTCCGAAACTATTGTAAGCAGCGATTCCGGTCGCTGCTTACTCTTTTCGTAACCAGTTCAGCCAGAGACGATATTCGAATGAAAATTGTGCTTGCACGAATTTTCATCCGGATACCGTCTCTGAGGGAGCGCCCCGCTAATGAGCAAAAAGTAGCTGCGAAGCAGCGGAAAGCCCCAAAGGGGCGATTTTGCGAATGGGCCCGGCTGAACGTCACTAGTGCCGGCTGATCCTAGGGCGCCGGCTGAACGTCACTAGTGCAGTATGCCACCAGGCGTCCGCTGAACGTAAGTAACAACAGAAAGGAAGATAACTGTGATACATCAGTATAAAAATAACGGATATAACATCGTCATGGATGTGAACAGCGGTTCCGTACACGTAGTGGATGATATCGTATACGACATGATCCCACTGGTAGAACCTCTGATCAACGAAGGAATCAAGGATGCTGCCACGATTAAGACTGCAGTGCTGAATCTGGTAGACATCCCCTATCCCCAGGAGCAGATAGAGGAAGCGGTGGATGAGGTACTTGCTCTTGAGAAAGCCGGCCAGCTGTTTGCACCGGACATTTACGAACACTATGTATTTGATTTTAAGAAGAGGCAGACGGTAGTAAAAGCCCTTTGTCTGCATATTGCCCATGATTGTAATCTGGCTTGTCAGTATTGCTTTGCAGAGGAAGGTGAATATCATGGCAGAAGAGCGCTCATGAGCTTTGAAGTCGGTAAGAAAGCACTGGATTTTCTGGTGGCCAATTCCGGCAACCGGATCAATCTGGAGGTAGACTTCTTTGGTGGAGAGCCGCTGATGAACTGGCAGGTGGTAAAAGACCTGGTGGCATACGGAAGAAGCTTAGAGGAGCCTAACAATAAGAAGTTCCGCTTTACCTTGACTACCAATGGCGTTCTGTTAAATGATGAGATTCTTGAATTTGCCAACAAAGAGATGGCCAATATCGTCTTAAGTATCGATGGACGTAAAGAGATACATGATAAGATGCGTCCTTTCCGTGGTGGTCAGGGAAGCTACGATCTGATCGTACCGAAGTTTCAGAAGGTGGCAGAGAGCAGAGAACAGACGGATTATTACGTGAGAGGTACTTTTACCCATCATAATCTGGATTTCTCAGAGGATGTACTGCATCTGGCAGATCTTGGGTTTAAGCAGATTTCGGTAGAGCCTGTGGTGGCGCAGCCCCAGGATGCCTATGCGATTAGAGAGGAAGATCTGCCGAAGCTTAAAGAGGAATATGACAAGCTGGCTGTAGAAATGTTAAAGCGGCGTAAAGAGGGAAGAGGATTCAATTTCTTCCACTTTATGATAGATCTGGAGGGTGGTCCCTGTGTGGCCAAGAGGCTGTCAGGCTGTGGCTCCGGAACAGAATATTTGGCGGTCACACCCTGGGGTGACTTATACCCTTGCCACCAGTTCGTGGGAAATGAGAAGTTCCTGATGGGCAATGTGGACGAAGGAATCATGAGAGAAGAACTTCGGGATGAGTTCAAATGCTGCAATGTATATGCCAAGGAAAAGTGTAAAAAATGTTTTGCCAAGTTCTATTGCAGCGGCGGATGTGCAGCCAATTCCTACAATTTCCATGGTAACATCAATGATGCTTACGATATCGGCTGTGAACTGCAGCGTAAGAGAATCGAATGTGCTATCATGATGAAGGCGGCGCAGGCATCGGAAGAGGGAGACGAAGAACTATAAACAGGAACGGAGTGAAGGTACATGAAAAAGAGTAAAGCAATAATTGTCTTGCTGGTGTTGATCCTGGCACTGGCCGGAGTCAGCTACATTGACTTGTTCGGTGTGGATGCACAGGGATCAGGAAGTGCTTCTGACATTAAGCTGGGTCTTGATCTGGCAGGTGGTGTCAGCATTACATATCAGGTGGTAGGTGACGAGGAGCCCAGCGCTACTGATATGAGTGATACAGTGGCCAAGCTACAGAAACGTGTGTACAATTACAGTACAGAGGCTATCGTATATCAGGAAGGAACGGACAGAATTAATATCGAGATTCCCGGCGTTTCAGATGCCAATGCCATTTTACAGGAATTAGGTAAACCGGGATCTTTGTACTTTATTGCAGAGACAGATGCTGAGGGCAACAAGAATTACAGTCTGCAGTATTTGGCAGATGGTTCTTATGGTTATGGTTTAAATAAGACCATTGAGGAGCTGGAAGCAGACGGCTCTATCGTACTGGTAGGTACCGACATCAAGGATGCCCAGGCAGGCAGTAAGCAGGATCAGTTGGGCAATGCTGAATTCATGGTACTGCTGACCATGACAGAAGAGGGAAGAGAGAAGTTTGCTGAGGCTACCAGAAAAGCTTATAATGGCGGACAAAACAGTGAGACACTGGCTATTTATTATGACGGAACCTTTGTCAGTGTGCCGACGGTAAATGCAGTATTGACAGACGGAACAGCAGTCATCAGTCCTATGGAGAACTATGCTACTGCTGAGAATCTGGCATCTACCATCCGTATCGGTGGTCTGAAACTGGAGTTGGAGGAGTTACATTCCAAGGTGGTAGGAGCACAGCTTGGAGTGGAAGCCATTGAGACCAGCTTAAAGGCCGGAGCCATTGGATTTCTGATCGTAGTGATCTTTATGATCGCAGTTTATTATATTGCAGGTGTGGCCTCTGCCATTGGACTTAGCCTATATGTGGTTCTGGTGGTTCTGTTGATCAGAGGTTTTGATATGACACTTACCTTGTCAGGTATCGCAGGTATCATTCTGTCTATCGGTATGGCAGTGGATGCGAACGTGATCATCTTTGCCCGTATCAGAGAAGAACTGGCGGCAGGTCTGTCTGTGAGAACTGCCATGAAGACCGGCTTTGACAAGGCTTTGTCTGCTATCGTGGATGGCAATATCACCACGCTGATCGCAGCCGGTGTACTTTTGCTTCTTGCTCCCGGCAGTGTAAAGGGATTTGCACAGACATTAGCACTTGGTATCGTACTTTCTATGTTCACCGCCCTGGTGATCACTAAGATGGTTATGAATGCTTTCTATGTATTGGGTATTCGTGATAAGAAATGGTACGGTGTCAGCAAGCAGCGCAAGACTATTAACTTCCTTTCCAAGAAGGGTATCTTCTTCGGGGTATCTCTGGCAGTGATCGCAGCCGGATTTATCGTGATGGGTGTGAATAAGGCAACTACCGGTGATATGCTGAATTTCAGTCTGGAATTCAAGGGTGGTACTGCGGTTACGGTAAACTTTAACGATCATAAGACACTGGAGCAGGTAAACAGTGAGATTGTACCTTTGGTTGAAGAGATTACAGGCAGTGCTGTACAGATTCAGACAGTGCAGGATTCTAACGAGGTGATATTCAAGACTTCTACCTTGAACATAGAGCAGCGTGAAGCTCTGGATGAAATGTTTGCAGAGAACTTTAATGTCTACGGCGACCGGATCACTTCTGAGACCATCAGCTCTACCATTAGCGATGAGATGTCAAGGGATACTATCATCGCAGTGGTCGTAGCCATTGTATTTATGTTGATTTATATTCGTATCAGGTTCAGCGATATCCGTTTTGGCGTCAGCAGCGTGGTTGCCCTGCTTCATGATGTATTGGTGGTACTGGCATTTTATGCAGTGGCAAGAGTATCTGTAGGTAATACCTTTATTGCTTGTATGCTGACCATCGTAGGTTATTCTATCAATGCGACCATTGTTATCTTTGACCGTGTCAGAGAGAATATGCATGTGATGACTAAGAAGGATGATCTGAAGGATGTGGTAAACAAGAGTATTACACAGACTTTGTCCAGAAGTATTTTTACTTCTTTGACTACCTTTATCATGGTAGCTGCACTGTATGTGCTGGGTGTTACCAGCATTCGCGATTTTGCGCTGCCTTTGATGGTAGGTATTGTAGCCGGTGCATATTCTTCCGTGTGCATTACCGGTGGTTTGTGGTATGTGCTTAGAGTGAAATTCCCACCTAAGGTGAGCAAGTAGACAGCAGTAATTATGGGGAATGGAGGAAATCCATTCCCTTTTTTAAAAGAGGTGAAGGAGCGGTTTTACAATGGAGAAATGGCTGGTCAGTGCGAAGAAAGCAGATTTCAACGGTTGGGCGCAGGAATTCGGAATATCTCCGGTTCTGGCGCGTATTATCAGGAATAGAGATATAACGGATCCTTCCCAGGTTCAAACATATCTGTATGGAACACTTGCTGACTGTTACAGTCCCTGGCTGCTTTATGGTATGG
>JAFYSG010000056.1 GCA_017559435.1 Lachnospiraceae bacterium | reverse complement strand
TTGCCTGCAGGCCATCCTCCGACAGCTCCACAGGAACATATTGCAGGATCTGATCCTCCGTCATCGTCAGATACTCTACAAAGTATTCCAGATCCGCTTCCTTCCACTCCAAAGGAAAGATAAATTCTAACATATGATCAAAGTCGAGAACAGGCCCTTGTACACTCTCCGTCTCCTTAGCCTGTACGCCATCACTATTACTCCGAACTTGGTAGGCGGCGTATGTACCGCTTAACTCCTGCTCCAAGAGCATGGTCTTCTGACCTTCCGTAGTCGCTGTGACTGATGTGCAAGTCTTTCGTAGCGTACTGCCCGTGTATGCCTCCATAGCAATGGTCAGTTCCTCGTCCTCCTTGGGCTTCGTATAGCTAAAATCTATCAATAGCGGCACCGAAGTGATTTCATGCAGAACAAACTCTGGCAGGAAATCACCGTATACCATATAGTAGCTGGCACCACCATCCACACTGAACATGGTGTAATTGGGCAAGGGTTCCAGAGTGATATCTTCCAAAACGGTATCCTTCTGAGTGTTATCTTGAGGGTCTTTAACATCCTCACTCACAACACCAAGACGGACAGAAGTAATATGCTCTGCCAGTGTCATCAGCACGGGCACCTGGCGCTTGACATCAAAGGCCGTGAGCGTCTTCAGTCCGATCTGTGCATCCATAGACTCCGCATCATTGCCGGAAACACTGGGCCCGGTTCGCTCACTGAATTGTGCAATCTCCCCTTTATTATCGACAACACCGGGATTCATTGCATCCTCGGATTCCGCCGGCTCCACATCATTGCCCGACACATCAGGATCTGTGGGAAGTGAATCATTGCCCGACACATCGGGATCTGCAGGAAGCGCATCATTGCCCGACACATCAGGATCTGCAGGATTCTGCGGAACAGTTTTCACCGCAGGCAGAATTACCTGAAAAGTTCCCCACATGGTGTCGCCCAGTGTTACATGCACATTTATCTTCGTCTCTTCATGATATGTTGCGCGAGCACTCTCAGTAGGCACCAGATACAGCTTCAGCTCCAGCCGAATATCCTCCAACAGGTGGATCTCTTCACCCGGCTCCAGTACTTCAGCGCCGGCCAGCACAGCGATGTTGAGATATTCTGCGTGAACCGGATCCGATACTCCCCAATTCAGCCTGACGGTTTCATCAGCACCGGGGGACATCAGCCAGAATGGCACCGTTATTGCCTTCTCCATATCTATCTGGCCAAGCAGCACTGTACGAGGTGCGTCATCGGCAGTTATCAGGCAGTTACTGGTAATATCCTTAGCAGGTGGTTTCAATACCGCAACAGCCGTAACGGTATTACTATATCGAGCCTGGGTAATACCCACAGACAGTACCACAATGCCTGTAAACAATACAGTCAGTAGAAGCAGCCAATATAACTTTATTCTGTTTATTTTCATATTGACTCTCCTTTCTGAAGTATTGATTAATCACCAATCGATTCCGCAGATATCAATGGTTGCAGCAAGCTTAAGCCTTCCGGGAGTTTTCCCTGGATTTTCACCATCAGTGTTATGTAGGACCAGCTGTCACCGGACAGTTCCCAGGTCAGTTCCCGGATTCCTTCCGCGGTGGATTCATAGAAGGTATACAGCCAGCCTGCTCCATAGGAATGGTACAGCGCTGTGCCTTCCGCTATTGGAGAAACGATGGCATTGACAGTTTTTTCTTCCCCATTTCCCCTTTGAGGGACAAAGGTAACGGACAATTCAGGAGGCTCCCCGTCCTTTAAAATCCCCAGCGATCCGATCATACGAAGCCGTATTGCCTGGTCGCTGGTGGAATAGTCGTCCTCAGACGAGCCATTTGCCACTGCAAACTGCAGGCTGGCCACATCGCCTTTCACAATCCATTCCAGTTGGTCAGAGGATGTGAATACCTCATCTTTCATGGTTCCTATCAGGATACTTCCCGGCTCTCTGATCTGAAATGCAACGCCCTCCCGGTGCTCATGCCGATATCTGGCAAAAGTGATTCCGGAAGAAACGACCAAAAGACCTACGCAAAGCAATAGAGTTAATAGCATCAGCTTCTGTTGTTTCATTGCTCTACTCCCCCGTTGCTTCGCCGGTCTGTGCCGGATTCGTAACAATGTAATGTCCATCTTTCAATTCCTGCACGCTGTCTTGCACCAGATACTCCGCGGGTTGTTCTTCATAGAATGTCCCGCTCTCTATCTCCACCAGAACATTTGTGGCATCTTCTTCAAACACCCTCAGCGAACGAGATTGTTCAACCTCTTCACTTCGAACATGCTCCAGTCTGCTATCACCGCAAATCAAAAGGTGTATATCATATCCATAGTTAGTTTCGATATACACTGCATCGCCGGTATCCGTAGAACCACTGCCTTCAAAGGAGGGTTGTTGATACGCACCCTTTCCAATGATCGTTGAGTTATCTATTTTAGCACTTCCACCCTTGAGTGTAATACCGTTATAACCTTCTACCTGACTGTTCAGTACCGTAAGAATACTATTTTTCTGAGGTTGGTAAATACCAATGCCGCTGACACCTGTTTCATCTTTTTCTATACCGCGTATGATACTGTCAATAATCTGAATATCTGTTCCCCATCTGCCATTTCCACTGGAATCACCATTACCGGAAACCGCAATTCCGGAACTGGAGAGGATAGACCTGTCAATAATCAATCGGCTTTTTTGTTCAGACAACAATCCGTTGCCGGAAATAAATGCCGCACAAACATCTCCCGTAATCGTGGAATCTATAATGTACACCCTAGAATCCAGCTCGTTGCTGTCTGTATTATCGCCTACGTAAACGCCGTACCCGAAGTCCTTGATCATTATATTACTCATCACTACTTCCGCACCTACGGCCCGGACACCATATGTTGTAGCCGAATTGGTCAACCCACTCTGATCAGCCTGTTGCAAGATACCGTTGAGTAACGTCAGGGAACTACCCGGCCGGGCTGTGATCGCAGCTCCATCCTCATTGGTCACTGTGTGTCCATTCAGGTCCAACATCACACGCCTGTTTTCCGGGATCACAATGGATTCTCCTTTGGGCACAGTCATATTGCCGCTTAGCTGAATCACATCTGCGATTCCCAGAGCAATTGCATCCTGCAGAGCTCCCGGAGTGCTGACCTCAATCACTGTATTATCATCCTTCTGTGCAGACAGTGCCAGTGTGACACCCTGCCGCAGATCTTTTTCCTGTTTTGATTCCAGTGTTTCACCATTTGCTTTCTTGTAAGCCAGCTCACCCAGGTAAGCATCATAACTGATTGCCTGCTGGATCTCGGAATAATTGCACAGGTAGGCGTAGACACCATAGCCCTCCGCATCCACCTCTACCGGGTAATAGTTATTGCAAGTAGGACCTTTGGATGTATCGATCACACCTTCATATCCGTCTGTCTTGGACAACTCAGCAAGAAACTCCTCCGGTGTGAGCACGCCGTCGATGGTTTCCAGCTCAACCGTTATGCTTTCTCCTTCCGTATTGATCACCGTGGTTGCCTCATCAAAATCATATATGATGGGACGCAGATATTCCCTGATATCCATCTTCTGTATGACAGTCTGGTTTTCTGTCTGTGTAGCAGTACCATCTTCATTCTCAATGCCACCGTTATCCGTGATGATCACCTCATAAGGCTTTCCGATCACATAATACCCCAGCACATCATATACCCACTCCCATTTGATCACAGGCCCGTTGCTGAATTCCTTGGTCAGTGTCAATTGGCTGTTATTAAACATGTTGTAGGTGTATCCTTCAAATCGATTTAGATACACACGTTCCATGGTCTCCCCGTTTCTGTTCATACGGGTATCCACGTAAAAATACAACCGTTTCTGCATTTCTTCCGTCATTTCGCTTTTGTATACATTCACGCTGACGGTAGAAACTGAGTCATTGTCATTCTCTACTGTGAGATCAACGATACCATCATCACCGGGGGAAGCTATGACAGCTTCATTTGCCACGGTAATCTTGCCCTCGAATCCCCAGCTTTCCGCTTCAAAGGTCAGTCCGCCGGTCTGCACTACATTGGTATACCATGCTGAAGTCATGGCAAACAGCATTACTACAGTCAGTATGATCGTCATGACAGTCAATGCTGCCTGACGGTACATACGCTTCCTCACCATTTCCACACCGGCAGATTCGGAAGCTTTGACCCATATTCTATTCTGTTCCGGTGGATTGGGCACCGGTTTTTTCTTCTTGATATCCTTCATCATAGATATTCGTCAACTCCTCCATGAGCTCTGCACGGATGCGTTCATACATTTCGTCATATTCCTCCTGCGTCATACCGCACAGAGGATCCTTTTCTTGAGGTTGTTCCTGTTCTCCACGACGGGACTCTTCCAGGATCAAAAGCATATCTTTACGGATGCCGGCCACGCTGTCTTTCAGGATCAGCCCGGAAATAAACAGTGTAGGGAACACGATGCAGCCCAAAAAGCCAATTTTATTGGTAAATAATGATAAAAATCCTGCCAACACACTGCTATCCCCCGTATGCCACACAACCTTGCCTATCAAGTTGGTCTTGTCTACAAAATAGACATCCGAGACCAGGTTTGCATCGCCCTTTGTCTCCAGCAGAATACTGCCGGACTGTTCCTGCATCACATTGATCACACGGTGTGTCACGATCTTTCCCCAGATATCAGACAGTCTGGTGCGGAAGCAAACGATATCATTCAGCTGTATGGTCTCGATATCTGCTTCCCTTGCAATCAGCAATGCGCCGGTGGGGATGGTGGGCTCCATGCTCCCGGTAACCACCCGAAACATCATAAATCCGCCTATATTCGCGTAACCATAGCTCCTCACCTGGATCACAACGTACAGGCACATCGCTACTGTCAAAGCCAGAATAATTGTCAACAGCGCACTGAGCCACCTCTGTATCCGGCCTTCTTTCTTTTCTTCCATTTGTTCCTTCATGTAGATTATTCATCACCGCAGGCCAATTCGATATTCACTGCAAAGCCGGAAGAAGCAATCTGTTCAATGCAATCCATATCCTGTCCTTCCAGCCATAGGAACATACGAATCCGCTGAGGTACATTTCTCTCCAATTCAATAATATACACATCTTTTGTGGCGCCCTCTTCTTCATCTTTCAGCGACACATTGCCCGCATTCAACTGCGTGTACAGATTAGCTGTTCGCTCTACGAAGGCACCCTTACTTACATAGGAGGCTATCTGCCCTTGTAGGTATTGGCTATAAAATTTATCTGCCATCTCACCGGGATTTAAATCATCCCACTTTCCGGAATACAGCGCAGTCTGAAACCTCTGCTCGATGGCACTGACCTGACTGCCCGCCGGTACTGCCCAGATACTTCTGCGCTGTACCGTAAGGAAAGTATCTTCCTCATAGCGCATTCTTTTTTCTGTGATTTTGCCATTCTGAAGACCCAGCGGTCTTGTTTCCACATATAGGCCATCCACATCCGAATCAGCCGGATGGGCATCGCCATTGGGTTCATAAATAGTGAAACGATTGGCATCTATATAAGCAGTTCCCGTATCCGGTTCCTGATATAATCCTTTTAAATGAGTGAAACGATCATCAAAATACTGACTTGCCACATACCTTGACATGGTATCATCTGTCATGATCAAGTCATTTGCGAGAAATCCCACCCGCATGGCAGACGCGGCACTGCCCTCCGAGGCTTCCAGTGTATATCCCGATTCCTTTGCCACCGGCTTTGGCAGATCGATCACGAAGCTGCCGCCGTCCAGTTCATCCACACCGGTAGATACACGAAGCTTGTAATCACTGGCCGGAGAGACCACCCAGAAGTCCATGTATACATAATGGCCCTTCTCAATCTTATCTTCATCATCGGCGGGTATATTGGCATAAATCAGTTCACTGTCCACTACAAAGTCCGTAATATCCTTCAAAGTTCCGCCGGGAATGATCCCCTGCTGTACCTCAATATCACTGCCTGTGTAATAAGCAGGCAATATCCAGTCCACACCGTTTACTGTGGAAACCGGGTTCAGATTCCCCACCTGCTGCAAGTAATCATAAGCATCCTGCTTTCCCAAATTCATTCTATCGGAAAAGTAACCGGGGTAATGATACACGGATCCATCTTCAGCCACCTCCCGGATATCCGGCGCTATCAGCACTGTATTCCCGCCACCGATACCCACTTGGATACCTGACACGGCAGGGCTGCCGGAAAGTACCATCCATGCATAGGAAGATGCTACCGCAACAGAGACAGACAGGACCAAGGCCAAAACCACAGAAACTAACTTTATAGGAATCCTTTTCATCCGTGATATCCGGCGGCTGCTCTACGGCGTTGCCGCTCCTCCTCCCGCAATTTCTTTTCCTGCCGGACGCGCTGCAGCTCCTCTTCACGCAGTGCAATACGCACAGCCAGTGCACTGTTGAATGCCATCACCTCATCCAGATAGATCATGGTAGCTTCCGTATCCTTCAGATCCTGCTCCCTGCGTAAGGTTTCCTGGATTTCTGCTTCCTTACGAAGCCGCTCCTCTTCTGCCAGGCGTTCCTGTTCTTTTCGCTTTTCTTCTTCTATGCGGGCCTTTACTTCAGCCTGCAGCTTTTCTTTATGCTGCCGCTCCAGTTCTTCCTCCCGGCGTTTTTTTTCCCTTTCTTCGGCCTCGCTCATGCGCTGCTCTGTTTCTTCCATCAGCGCCAAAGCGTCTTCGAAGTCCTTTAGCTCC
>JAFYSG010000004.1 GCA_017559435.1 Lachnospiraceae bacterium | reverse complement strand
TGCAGGGCAAGGGATTTGACCCTCGTAAACTGCTGGCTCCCGGCTGTGAAGCCATCAAGAAGACAGTAAAAGAAAAGATGGAACTGTTTGGCTCTGTTGATAAAGCATAAAGTAAAGCCCCGATTCCTACAAACCTTGCAAAGGTTAAAGGAATCGGGGCCTTTTGTATCTTAATATTTCTCCGGTTCCGGATACTCTACGCCAAAGGTATCCACAGTCATGGTCTTGATCACCTGTTTCTCCAACGGGCGATCACTGTAATCGGTTCTGGTCTCTGCAATCTTATTTACCACATCCATACCCTCGATTACCTTGCCGAAAGCTGCATAGCTGCCATCCAGATGAGGGGAGGTCTGGTGCATGATAAAGAACTGAGAACCTGCAGAGTTGGGGTTCATGGCGCGTGCCATGGACAGAACACCTTCTGTGTGCTTCAAGTCATTCTTTACACCATTCTGAGCAAACTCACCCTTGATGCTGTAGCCGGGACCGCCCATACCATTGCCGTTAGGGCAGCCGCCCTGGATCATGAAGCCTCTGATGACACGGTGAAAGATCAGACCGTCATAAAAATTCTTGTTGATCAGGCTGATAAAATTGTTTACGGAGATAGGAGCTATCTCGGGATATAACTCGGCTTTGATCACGCCGCCGTTTTCCATAGTGATTGTTACAATAGGATTTTTATTCATAATGAATTCCTTTCTTTGCATTTTTTACTATTTTATCGTAAAATAGAGAAAAGGTAAAGAGGGAAAAAGGACAAGTATGAAAAAAGATAGAAAAAGATTTTATTTAAAACAAGTGAATATTGTATGTAAGGCGATTGAGGATGGAGTCAGGTGCGGGCAGCAGACACTAATTCAGCAGCAGGAAATAATCCGGCAGCAGGCAGAAATGCTTGCCGGGAAGCTTCGGGAGCAGTTTGTGGTGAACTTGATGGAGAGTGCAGACGTGAATCTGATGGAGTGCGCTGATCCGGGTTCCATGGAGCGTACTGAGGTGGAAGATGGGATAGAGCATGCAACAGATGCAGGGATTCTGTGGCTGACAGATTGCCCTGACATAGCCGGGTTCCTTATGGCCAGGCAGCAGCCGGTGATGGTCTGGCTGCATGAGGGCAACAGACATTGTAGTTTTGCGGATATTCGTTATGCGGTTGAAGCCCCCGGGGAGCTGGAAGCAGACTTCTATGATAAAATATATCGAAGGTATGCCGGGATTCCCTGGGAAATTGCGCAGACTAAGCGTTGTGTTATACGGGAAACTGCTGTGGATGATGTGGATAGCTTCGTAAAAATTTATCAGGATTCGGAGATAACAAGATACACGGATGCCTTTTGTATAGAGCCTCAGAAAGAGCGCGAACATGTGAAAGAATATATTGAAAAGGTCTATGAATTCTTTGGTTTCGGGATTTGGACAGTTTTGTGGAAAGAAACCGGAGAGGTCATCGGCCGGGTGGGATTTGAACAGCCCTATGCCGGTGAGGCAGGGAAGGCTGCCGGAGGCGAGAGTGATGAGGGAGATGACGAAAAGTTACTTGCCCTTGGCTACATGATTGCCTGTCCCTGGCAGGGTAAGGGTATTGCACAGGAGATTTGCAAGGCAGTACTTGATTTTGCAAGAGAGGAATTGGAAGTCTCTAAAGTGCAGGTGGTGATTGATGCTAAGAATCAATCATCCTTGCGGTTGGCAGAGAGACTTGGGTTTGGGGAATGGCAAGATGTGGTTGCTAAGAGTGGGAAATGTCGGAGAGGAGTACTTGAATTAATATGAAAGATTTTCTCTGTACCAAGAAGCAAGCGGAGCATATACACTCCGCCTTGCTTTGAACACAATTTATGATTCAATAGTTAATCTTTTAAACATCCCAAAGGAATAACAAATACACCGTCCTCTCTGCGGTAGGCAATCTCGGTACCTGTCAAAATCATGAGAAATGATGGCTCCCGCATTTTCTCGGTATTGATTTTGTTTCTTAATTCCAGAAGATGAACAGCGGCCTCCTCGATTTCTTTGGAGCCAAGCTTCACTTCAACGGCAGCCCATCTGCCGTCGTTTAAGCAGATTACGGCATCTGATTCCAGTCCGCTGCTGTCACGATAGTGAAATACCTGCCCGTCTATTGCCTCTGCGTAAATGCGTAGGTCGCGGTCACAGAGAGATTCAAAGAGGAATCCAAAATAGTTAAAGTCCTCAAGAAGACGATCCGGAGTAAGACGCAGGGTGGCAGCAGCTATGGACGGATCTACAAATTGCCTCTTAGAAGAAGTTCGGATCGCTGTTTTTGAGCGAAGGGCCGGATTCCAGGCGGGCAAATTCTCGGTTACAAAAATGCGGTCTAAGGCATTAAGGTATTGGCTGATGGTCTTATCTGAAATACTTTCTTCCGCATCACCCATGGCAATGTCATCGCGGATGGTTTTGATGGTGGCCAGTGTGGAGATGTTGCGGGATAATGAGCGCATTAAGGCTCTGACACGAGTCGGGTTTTTGTCAATTCCATCTACTCTGGATACATCCGCATTGATAATAGCCTCCACATAGTCAATAGCATGGCGGAGGCAAACTTTCTCGCTTTCGCCGATGGACGCAGGCCAGCCACCTCTGACAATGGCAAAGGCGATTTCTTCAATGGTCAGTTCAGAAAAGTTATCAATTTCTGTAACCCCGTTAAATAAATCCATAAGAGAGACAGTGCCATTTGATTCACCGGATTCATACAGACTCATCGGGCGCATCATGAGTCGGGAGATACGGCCGGTTCCTGTGTGCTGCACTACATTATCAGCAGGAACAGCGGAGCCTGTCAGAATGAATTGTCCGGGTTCACTACGCTGATCTACCGCAAAACGCACAGCATCCCACAAAACAGGAGCTGTTTGCCATTCATCCAGCAGACGAGGTGTGTCTCCTTTCAGAAGAAGGGAAGGCTTGGTATCAATGTCATTTAGTTAGTTCAAAATCTTGTTAAGTTAAGGGGTAAATCTTGGGATTTACCTCTTAAAAACATTTTGGGGAATAAATTTGCCATTAAGTTAAGCAAATTT
>JAFYSG010000055.1 GCA_017559435.1 Lachnospiraceae bacterium | reverse complement strand
TGGAGATGTTATCATTGAAGCAGGAATTGGAAAGTAATGCTTATCCGGGAAGAGGGATTGTGATCGGGAGATCGGCTAATGGGAAGTATGCAGTTACGGCGTATTTTATTATGGGGAGAAGTTCTAACAGCCGTAATCGTGTATTTAGTGTAGAGGGAGAGGGGATTCGTACAGAGGCTTTTGATCCTTCCAAGTTGGAAGATCCCAGTTTAATTATTTATGCACCGGTTAGAGTGCTTGGAAATGACACGATTGTCACAAATGGTGATCAGACTGATACCATTTATGATGGGATGGAGAGTGGTCTTACTTTTGAGCAGTCTTTGAGAAGCAGGGAGTTTGAACCGGATGGGCCTAACTATACACCGAGAATCTCGGGTGTGCTTCATGTGGAGGATGGACAGTTTGATTATGCAATGTCTATTTTGAAGAGTAATAATGGGGATCCTTCCTGCTGTAACAGATATACTTTTACATATGATAAGCCGGTGGCTGGTGAAGGCCATTTTATTCATACTTATATGCATGACGGTAATCCGTTGCCCAGCTTTGAGGGAGAGCCTAAGTGGGTGAGTATTCCTGACTGCATGGATGAATTTACGGATATGCTGTGGAACAGTTTGAATGAAGAAAATAAGGTTTCTTTATTTGTAAGATATATTGATATTGAAACCGGTAAATATGAGACTAAGATTGTGAACAAGAATCAGTAGAAAACGGGAAAGGATAAAAATCATGAACGAATTAACTTTAAAATACGGATGTAACCCAAATCAGAAGCCTTCCAGAATCTTTATGGAGGATGGAAGTGAGCTGCCTGTAACTGTGCTGAACGGCAAGCCCGGATATATCAATTTTCTGGATGCCTTCAATGGTTGGCAGTTGGTAAAAGAGTTGAAGGAGGCTACCGGGTTGCCGGCTGCTACTTCTTTTAAGCATGTATCTCCTGCAGGTGCGGCAGTGGGTCTTCCTTTGGATGAGACTTTGGCGAAGATTTATTGGGTAGAGGATCTGGGAGAATTGTCTCCTCTGGCTTGTGCTTATGCCAGGGCAAGAGGTGCTGACAGAATGTCTTCCTTTGGCGATTTTATCGCACTTTCCGATGTATGTGATGCAGATACAGCCAGACTGATCAAGCGTGAGGTATCTGATGGTGTGATCGCTCCCGGTTATACAGAAGAAGCGCTGGAGATGCTGAAGGCAAAGAAGAAGGGTGGTTATAATGTGATTCAGATCGATCCTTCTTATGTGCCGGCGCCTATCGAGAGAAAGCAGGTATATGGCATTACTTTTGAACAGGGCAGAAATGAACTGGATATCAATGGTGAGCTTTTGTCCAATATTGTGACAGAGAATAAGGAGATTTCTGAGGAAGCTTTGATCGATATGAAGATTTCTTTGATCACTTTGAAGTATACTCAGTCCAACTCTGTATGTTATGTAAAGGGCGGACAGGCTATCGGTATCGGTGCAGGTCAGCAGTCCCGTATTCATTGTACCAGACTGGCAGGTCAGAAGGCAGACAACTGGTATCTGCGTCAGGCTCCTCAGGTGCTGAATCTGCAGTTCCTTGACAGCATCGGCCGCGCTGACAGAGACAATGCCATTGATCTGTATATCGGAGATGAGTACATGGATGTGTTAGCAGAGGGGGCATGGCAGAGAACATTTAAAGTGAAGCCTCCTGTATTTACGGCAGAGGAGAAGCGTGCATGGCTTGATAATATGCAGGATGTGACCCTGGGTTCCGATGCTTTCTTCCCTTTCTTTGACAATATCGAGAGAGCAAGAAAGAGCGGTGTAAAATATATTGCACAGCCGGGTGGATCTGTGAGAGACGATGCGGTTATCGATTGCTGTAATAAGTATAATATGGTAATGGCATTTACCGGAATCAGACTGTTCCACCATTAAGGGGGGGACGGCGCACCGCCGGCAGTCATCCGGGATTGGGGCTGGCCACATATGGTGTAGGGATTTTGCAGTTGTAAGGTTGTAAGAGTTACTAAGAACCGGCAGACAATAGAAAAGTAAGTTAAGGGCAAAGCCCACAACCACAAAACTCGTCGCGCTTTGCGCTCCTCAAACATGTTGTGGTTGTGGGCTTTAACACTTCCTTTTCTATTATCTTCCGGCTCTAAGTAACTCTAACAACCTTACAGATGTCAAAATCCACACACCATATGTGACCAGCCCCAATCCCGAATGACTGCCGGCGGCGCACCTTACAGCGATAAAGGATTGTTATACGGTACTTATTAGTTTTTTATAAAAAATACTTTATTATTTCCATGATTTGTGATATGATATAAGAATATTTCAGTAACGAAGGGGTTGCTGTTAGGAAAGGTAAGGTTGTTCTTATGTGTGAGATGAAGAATGAGGTTAGGAATGAAATAGAGAAGAGTGGGGATGGGGAAGTGCAGGAGAAGGTTTCCAGGCATTTTATTGAGCAGATTATTGATAAGGATCTGGCAGAAGGGGTGTATGATACGGTGCATACGCGGTTTCCTCCGGAGCCTAATGGATATCTTCATATTGGGCATGCCAAGAGTATTTTGTTGAATTATGGGTTGGCTAAGCAGTATGGCGGGAAGTTTAATATGAGGTTTGACGATACCAATCCGACCAAGGAGAAGGTGGAGTTTGTAGAGTCTATTAAGGCAGATATTGAATGGCTGGGGGCAGACTGGGAGGACAGGCTGTTCTTTGCATCAGATTATTTTGGTCAGATGTATGAAGGGGCTGTGAAGCTGATCAAGAAAGGAAAGGCTTATGTGTCTGATCTGACTGCGGAAGAAATCCGTGAATACAGAGGAACGCTGACGGAGCCCGGTAAGGATGATCCTTATGCAGGAAGAAGTGTAGAGGAGAATCTGAAGCTGTTTGAGGAGATGAAAGAGGGGAAATATGGGGATGGTGAGAAGGTGCTTCGGGCTCGCATTGACATGGCTTCTCCTAATATTAATATGAGAGATCCGGTGATTTATCGTGTGGCTCATATGACACATCACAATACAGGAGATCAGTGGTGTATTTACCCGATGTATGATTTTGCACATCCGATTGAGGATGCTATTGAAGGGATTACCCACTCTATCTGTACGCTGGAGTTTGAGGATCACAGGCCGTTATATGACTGGGTGGTAAGAGAACTGGAGTATCCCAATCCGCCGAAGCAGATTGAGTTTGCTAAGTTGTATTTGACCAATGTAGTGACCGGTAAGAGATATATTAAGAAGCTGGTTGAGGAAGGTATCGTGGATGGTTGGGACGATCCCCGTCTGGTATCTATTGCAGCGCTTAGAAGAAGAGGGTTTACACCGGAGTCTATCAAGTTGTTTGTAGATTTGTGTGGTATTTCTAAGAGCCAGTCTTCAGTGGATTATGCGATGCTGGAGTATTGTATCAGAGAGGATCTGAAAGCGAAGAAGCCTCGTATGATGGCGGTGCTGGATCCCATCAAGCTGGTGATTGACAATTATCCGGAAGGACAGACGGAGATGTTGGAGATTCCCAATAATCTGGAGAATCCGGAGCTTGGTAGTCGTCAGGTGCCTTTTGGAAGAGAGCTTTATATTGAGAGAGAGGATTTTATGGAAGTGCCTCCCAAGAAGTATTTCCGTATGTTCCCGGGTAATGAAGTGCGCCTGATGAATGCGTACTTTGTGACCTGTACAGATTTTGTAAAGGATGCAGAGGGCAATATTACCGAGGTTCACTGCACTTATGATCCGGCATCCCGGGGTGGTAACAGCCCGGATGGACGCAAGGTAAAGGGAACGATCCACTGGGTACCGGTATCGGAAGCAATCAAGGCAGAAGTAAGATTGTATGAAAATATCATCGATGAGGAGAAGGGTGTTTACAATGAGGACGGAAGTCTGAACTTGAATCCTAATTCTTTGACAGTGCTGAAGGAGTGTTATCTGGAGCCTGCTTTTGCAGGAGCTAAGGCGTATGACAGCTTCCAGTTTGTGCGTCAGGGCTTCTTCTGTGTGGATGCCAGGGATTCTAAGGCGGAAGCAATGGTATTTAACCGTATTGTGTCCCTGAAGAGTTCTTATAATCTTCCCAAATAATTAAGGGCGCGTTCGAAGCAGCAAGGATGTGATAATGATGTATGATCTGACCATAGAATTGCAAAATCATAGTGATAAATGCCTGTATGAGCAGATATATGAGCATATCAGGCAGGAGATAAGAGAGGGGAAGCTTCTTTGCGGAGAGAGGCTTCCCTCTACCCGTTCTCTGGCAGATTATCTGCAGGTGTCCAGAAGTACCGTGGATGTGGCCTATGGGCAGCTGCTCAGTGAAGGATATATTGAATCCAGACCATACAAGGGTTACTTTGTATGCCGGATGGAGGAGTTGTTCCGATTGGAAACTGAGGGAAGCAAAAAGAAGGATACGCAGGCGTGTTGGGACAGTGTGAAACAAAGCGATTATGCAGCCGGGGTAGAGTCCGGGACTGTGAAATACGATTTTTCACCCAACGGAATCGACATGAGCGGATTTCCTTTCAGTGTATGGAAGAAGATTACCAAGAATGTACTCAGTGATGCAAGCACCGGATTATACTTGTTGGGTGAGCCCCAGGGTGATTATGAACTGCGACTGACCATCAGCCGTTATCTTCATGCTTCCCGGGGAGTGAATTGCAGCCCGGAGCAGATTATTATCGGTGCCGGTAATGATTATCTTTTACTGCTGCTTCAAAAGCTTTTAGGTCCCGATATCAGAATTGGTATGGAGAATCCTACTTATAAGCGGGCATATCGGATTTTCAGGTCTTGTGGATATGAGATCGCTGCGGTTGCTATGGATGAAAGTGGTATGCAGGTGAAAGCCTTGGAACAAGAGAATGTGACAGTGGCATATGTGATGCCTTCCCATCAACATCCTACCGGCGTGGTCATGCCCATAGGCAGGCGCACAGAGCTGCTGGCTTGGGCAGATCAAAAGAAGGAACGCTTTCTGATCGAGGATGATTATGATAGTGAATTTCGTTATCGAGGTAAACCCATTCCATCGCTTCAGTCCTCTGATAGTCATGGAAAGGTGATTTATATCGGTACTTTTTCCAAGTCTATCGCACCCGCTATCCGAATCAGTTATATGGTTTTGCCGCAAATTCTTATGGACCGTTATCACAGACAATGTTATTTTTATTCTTCTACGGTATCCAGAATAGACCAACGTATCTTAGATGAATTTATCCGTGATGGTTATTTTGAGCGGCATCTGAATAAAATGCGCAAGCTTTATCGGGCAAAGCATGAATTGATGCTACAGTGCCTGGAACCTTTTTGGGAACGTTTCAGGCTTTCGGGGGAAAATGCCGGTCTACATCTGCTGTTGACTTCAACTGTAGGAATAACGGAAGAGGAATTGATCAAAAAAGCAAGAGAACATCAGGTGAAGGTCTATGGACTTTCCGATAGTTTGATTAAAGAATTTCCCCAAAACGACGGAACCGTTTTGGTGGGATTTGGAGGCCTTACACAAGAACAGATCAGAGAAGGAATTGAGCAACTGAAAAAAGCATGGCTGTAAATGCGCAGCCATGCTGAACGTGGTAGAATCCTCATTAATTGTCTGGATTAAAGCCGGTTATTCATCAGCAACAGAAGGCTCTTGCATATCCTCTTCATCAAAGAACTCTTCAACTTCGGCGGCTGTTTCAGAAACTAATGATCCTTCGGTTGTTGCTTCAGTAGGCTGAGCGTCTGTATCATCTTGGGGCTGGGGATCTACATTAGTTGCAGATTCCTCACGATTAAGCTGTACGTAACTGCGGGAAGCTGTATCGTCCAAGTCTTCACTGAAGTTGTCAAGATCTTCTTCCTCTTCCTTGTTAATAGAGGACATAATATCTTTTTTCTGAAGATAATAATATGCAGCAGCTGCAGCAGTTGCTAACCCGGCAGTTGCAAGCAAAAATTTCCCTATTTTTTTAGACATAAGTTTGCTCCTTTCAATACTTTATGTTATATTTATATTAATACTATTTTGAGGAAAAGAAAAGAGATTATGTATAATATTTTTATTAAATTTTCCCAACCAGTTCAGCCAGAGACGATATTCGGATAAAAATCGTGCT
>JAFYSG010000054.1 GCA_017559435.1 Lachnospiraceae bacterium | reverse complement strand
GTGCTCAATTATGATGATCCATATACCAGAGCGTTTGGAGAACGTTGTCCGGCAAAGGTAGTGTACTTCTCATCACAGCAGGCTCTTTCGGAAGGGTACTTTTTACAGGATGAAAATGTCTGTCTGGCAGAAGACGGGCAGGTGTCAACACTTATGAATGTCTACACAGATATGACATTGGTAGGTATTCACAATGCAGAAAACGTGATGGCAGCCATTGCCATTGCCAGAGGCATGGGAGTACCCATGGAGACGATTTTAAAAGTGATTAAGGACTTTCGGGCGGTTGCTCACAGAATCGAATTTGTAGCCACCAAAGGCGGTGTGGATTATTATAATGATTCCAAGGGAACCAATCCGGATGCGGCCATCAGAGGGATCCGTGCCATGAGGAAACCCACGATCTTGATCGGCGGCGGATATGACAAGCAAAGCGAATATGATGAGTGGATCGAAAGCTTTGAAGGTCGGGTGAAATGGCTGGTCCTGATCGGACAGACCAGGGAAAAGATCGCGGAATGTGCCAGAACCCATGGTTTTGACAGGATCCGTTTTGCTGATACTTATGAGGAATGTTTAAAGCTTTGTACGGCGCTTGCAGAGGAAGGCGATGCTGTACTGTTGTCTCCGGCATGTGCCAGCTGGGGCATGTTCCCGAACTATGAGGTGAGGGGCGATTTGTTTAAAGAATATGTAAATGGTCTGAAGGAGTGATGCCTGTGGCTGAACGTACCCGTAAACGTAAAAAAAATCATAAAACAGAATATTATTTTGATTATAGTCTATTGTTTGTTATATTGTTTCTGTTAGGTTTTGGCATGTTGATGATTTATTCTGCCAGCTCTTATACGGCATATCTGGACTATAACGGAGATTCTGCACATTACCTGAAGAAGCAGCTTCTGGCGTGTATCTTGGGTATGATCGCCATGACAGTGGTGGCCAATATTCCCTATCATTTTTGGGAACGTTTTGCAATTTTGGCATATATATTCTCCATTGCCATCATTCCTGTAGTAAAAACGCCTCTTGGTATTTCCAGCCATGGTGCAACCAGATGGTTTAAGATTCCGGGTATTGGGTTGCAGGTACAGCCTGCGGAGATAGTAAAGCTGTGTATGATTTTGTTCTTGGCATGCCTTGTCTGTAAGCTTGGACGAAATGCAGGAACATTGAAAGGATTTCTATTTATGTTAGTGATAGCCATGCCTCAGGCTATCATGATCTGGAAGATTACAAGTAACTTGAGTTCTGCGATCATTGTAGTGGGAATAGCTGTTTTAATGATTTTTGTGGCAGATCCCCACTATAAGAAATACGTACTTATCGGCAGCGGAGTTGCTGCTGCAGCTTCGGCTCTTGTTTATTGGATCATTACCACGGATGCCGCAGGAGGAAACTTTCGATTCAAGCGTATTGCGATCTGGCTGCATCCGGAGACAGATCCGGAAGGCGTAGGGTTTCAGACATTGCAGGGACTTTATGCCATAGGCAGCGGCGGTATCTGGGGAAAAGGACTGGGGCAGAGTATGCAGAAACTGAACTTTTTGCCGGAAGCACAGAATGATATGATCTTTTCGATCATCTGTGAAGAACTGGGATTGTTTGGCGCAGTGGCGGTGATATTAATGTTTGTGATCTTACTTTGGAGAATGATGATCATTGCTAACAATGCTCCGGATCTGTTCGGTGCCATGCTGGTGGTAGGTGTCATTGGTCATATTGCCATTCAGGTGATTCTGAATATAGCGGTTGTAACCAATAGTATTCCTAACACAGGAATCTCCCTTCCTTTTATCAGTTACGGTGGTTCGTCCGTAATGTTTTTACTGATAGAAATGGGACTTGTCCTGAGTGTGGCCAGAAGGATTCAGTTAAAGGAAGTGTAAGTACAAGATACACACATCCCGTCCACTACATAAGATATCATAGCTCAAAATTTTAGGAACGGGATGGATGTATATGGAAACAATACATGTTCACGGAGGTGTCCGTCTGCAGGGCAATGTAAGGATACATGGTTCTAAAAATGCTGCGCTTCCCATATTGGCGGCAACCATACTTACCAAAGGGGATAATCTGATCTGTAATTGTCCCAAGATCGCGGATGTATTTCAGATGCTTAAGATTCTGACAGCATTGGGGTGCAAGGTAAGCCGTGAAGGTGACGGTATCCGGGTGGATGCGAAAGATATAACACTCTGTAAGATGCCGGAGGAAGCGGTGACTTGTATGCGTTCCTCATTGTTTTTGATGGGGGCTTTGTTGGGCAGAAGAGGAGAGGTTGTAATGGAATACCCGGGTGGCTGCGTCATCGGGGCAAGACCCATTGATTTTCATTTGGAAGCATTAAAGAAAATGGGGGCCGTTTTTGAAGAAAAAGACGGTAAAGTATGGGGCAGGGCACCGGGAGGCTTACATGGTGCAGATATCTGTTTTCAGACATCCAGTGTGGGCGCTACGGAGAATGTCATTCTGGCAGCTGTTACGGCAGAAGGCGTTACCAGGCTTTGTGGTGCAGCAAGAGAACCTGAGGTAGAGCATTTATGCAGATATCTTAAAAAATGTGGGGCACAGATTCATGGAATCGGTACGGAGTGTTTGACCATAACCGGAGGTAAAAGCCTGTATGGTACCCAGTACTGTGTGCCGGCAGACCGGATTGTGGCAGGCACCTATCTGATGGCATGTCTTGCTGCCGGGGGGAATATATTGTTGGAAGAAGCGCCTGTGGAACATATGGAAGCTGTGGTCAGGCTTGGCAGACAGTTGGGGGCAGAATGTCAGTTAAATGATGGGGCATTGTATGTCCAGGCTCCGGAGCAACTTGGCACGCTGGATCAACTGATCACATTGCCCCATCCGGGATTTCCCACAGACCTTCAGTCTGCAGCGCTTGTCATGCTGACAGCGGCAGGAGGGGAGTGTCTTGTCCATGAGACGATCTTCGAGAATCGTTTCCGGGTGATAGAGCCCC
>JAFYSG010000053.1 GCA_017559435.1 Lachnospiraceae bacterium | reverse complement strand
TTGCCCGCGTACAGACTGGTCGCGGACAGCGTTTTGAGGTCTCTCTGGTAGACTCCATTGTCACTTTTACAACGCCGGAAAATATGCGTTATCGCGTGACCGGTGAGATTCCGGCTCGTATCGGCGGCCGCTATGCTAATTTGTGTCCTTATGGTACTTTTGCGGCTAAGGATAAAGATTTTATTCTTGCCTGTGGCAATCAGAAACTGTTTGAAATTTTCTGCACCAAAGTCCTAAATCGCCCCGATGCATTGGAAGATCCAAAAATGAAGGACGTTGTTGCAAGAACTGAGAATTATACTACAGTAAAAGAATTGGTAGAAAGCTGGTCCAAGACCGTCACAGCAGATGAAGCCATTGCAACCGTGCTTGCTGTTGGTGTTCCGGCTGGTCCAATCAACGATTTGAGAGATGTAAGATACGATCCTCATATCGCAGGCGCACGGGAGATGTTTCCAAAGATTAATCAGCCTGGAATCGGTGAATTTGAGGTTACGGCAATGCCAATTAAATTTGATGACACAAAGACATCTATCCGTATGCCGGCGCCGACGCTTGGCGAGCATAATATGGACGTGTATGGTGGATTGCTGGGACTGAGCGAAGAAACATTGGCACAATATAAAGAAAAAGGTGCTATTTAATAAAAATCTGCTTATGCAGAACAATATAAAGAGGTGTTAATATGAATGATGTTGTAATTGTAGAGGCTTGCCGAACCGCAGTAGGCAGTTTCGGCGGCAGTTTGAAACCCCTGAATGCGGCAGATTTGGCTGAGGCGGTCATCAAAGGTGTTCTTGATCGCAGTGGGATATCCGGTGAGATGCTGGACGAGGTAATTATTGGCCAGTGTCGACAGTCCTCGGATCATTCCAATATTGCCCGGTATGCTGCCTTAAAGGCCGGTGTTCCCGATTCCGTGCCGGCAAACACGGTCATGTGTGCCTGTGCATCCGGTATGCTGGCGGTGAGTAACGCTGTGAACTCCATCGCCACCGGACAGAACAGCATTGTGCTGGCAGGCGGAACCGAAAGTATGTCCAACGCGGTTTTCTATCTGTCCAATGCCCGTTGGGGCGTTGGCACCGGCACTACCGAACTGAAAGATTCTCTTACAGAAGCACAGGCTTGTTCCCAGCCCATCGATATGTACGGACGGTTTAATATGGGAATGACGGCTGAAAATATTGCCGAGCGTATGTCTATTTCCCGAGAGGATCAGGACGCATTTGCTTTTTGCTCCCAAGAGAAGGCAAAAAAAGCCATTCAGGAAGGCAAATTCAAAGACGAGATCATCCCGCTGGCCGTTCCTCAGGGAAGAAAAAAACCTGATATTGTTTTTGATACAGATGAATATCCCAGAGAGACTTCTTTGGAAAAACTGGCAGCATTAAAGCCTGTATTCAAGGCCGACGGCACGGTAACAGCAGGCAATGCCTCCGGCAGAAACGACGGTGCGTCTGCGATTTTACTTATGAGTGAGCACAAAGCAAAGGAACTTGGTTTGCAACCGCTTGCCAAAATTCGTTCCGTGTCCGCAGCCGGTGTTGATCCGCGTTATATGGGTATGGGCCCTGTTCCCGCAACAGAAAAGGCTCTGAAGATGGCGGGTCTGACAATGGACGATATTCAGCTGATCGAGCTAAACGAGGCCTTCGCCGCCCAGTCCATAGGCTGTATCCGCCAGATGAAGCTGGAGGACAGAATGGACATCATCAATGTCAACGGCGGTGCCATCGCTCTGGGCCACCCCATCGGCTCGTCCGGCAGCAGAATCATTATTTCACTGTTGTATGAGCTTCGCCGCCGGGGTCTGAAATACGGCCTTGCCACATTGTGCGTGGCTGGCGGTATGGGCATGGCAACCGTAATTGAAACGGTCTGATTCTTATCAGAAATCAAAACCAATACAACAAAACCAGCCAGGTGAAAATCCTCTGGCTGGTTTTTTATCTGATGTTTCCTTGACACAGCAAAATCAAAAAAGCAAATTGGGTAGTATAAATCTCCTTAAAATACAGATAATAACAACACAATTTGTAATTTAAGGAGAAATATATATATGAAAGCAACTGGAATAGTTCGTAGAATAGATGATTTAGGTCGTATTGTTATCCCCAAGGAAATCCGCCGGACGCTGCGTATTCGCGAAAGTGACCCTCTGGAGATCTTTACCGACCGGGAGGGTGAGATTATCTTGAAGAAATATTCTCCCATCGGCGAGATGACTACCTTTGCCAAGCAATATGTGGAAAGCCTGGCTCAGGTCTCCGGACACACCGCACTCATCACGGACAGAGATCAATTTATTGCAACAGCCGGTGGCTACAAAACCTTGCTGGGCAAGGGAATCAGCAAACAATTAGAAGAGAAGATCAGCAACCGCGAAAATGTAATGGCTTCGAAAGGAGACCGAAATTTTATTGCAGTCAGTGAAGAAGCTTCAGAAGAATATCATCATCAAGCCATTTCCCCTATCATCTGTGAAGGTGATGTAATCGGTGCTGTCATTTTATTAGAGGATGACATGAAAGGTAAGATGGGCGAAGTAGAACAAAAGCTGTTATTGTCCGCCGCGGGTTTTCTGGGCAGACAGATGGAGCAGTAATGCACCTATCCTCCGTCTTAGGACAGCCCTCTTAAGCATTTACCGCAATGCGAAAGAAGGCTGTTTTAAGCTTGTACTAGAATCTCTTTAAAACCTCCTTGCATACCCACACTTTCTGCAAAGTTCCTCCACCGCCCGACGTCTGCCAAAGCCTTCCGCTATCTGCACCGACCTCTCACTTACAAGTATCTCTTTGATGGGCTGTTCATAAATATTTCCAAGCGTAATAGCACCTTCCCTGTCCAGGCAACATGGAATTACGCTTCCATCGCACAGGATTCCGAAGTGATCCTTTAAGCCATAGCAAAACACCCTGTCATCTCCCTCGAGGGCCTCCATATCCGGCCACACAAAGCGGTCTCCATATTCCAGATGAAGCTTATCCCGGATGCGAAAGCCCCTGCTGCCCTCTTTCCACTCTTCCCGGAAGAAATCCTGCAAAATTGCCAGTGTATCCACATTTCTGCCTTTATCATATCCCCGGTTCCATAATCGGAGCACCGTAAGAATCCCTTCCCGTGAAGACTGGTCAGCAAATTCCATGCATTGAGTCAGATAATCCAGATAACTTTCTAACGTGCCCTCCTCGAAGCTGTGTACGGAGATACTGACCTTGTAAGGTCTCGCATTCAATAACTCCTCCTGACAGCGTCTTAACAGGGTTCCATTGGTAGTGATCGCTACCTTAAAGCTTTTTTCTCCGGCACATCTGATAAAATCCGGCAAGAGTGGATGAGTCAAAGGTTCCCCCATGACATGAAGGTAAATATATTCTGTTATCCCTTGCAACTGCTCTGTAATGCGCTGAAATTCCCCCATGGTCATCCTGCGCTTATCCCGGACTGTGCCCGGACAGAAGGAACAGTTACGATTACAAATATTGGTAATCTCTACATATGCTCTACTATAAGCCATAATTACCCCCGAAACCGGTTAAAGCACGCAAACAGCTCCTGTCTTCTGGGTTTTGCCAGTCCACAGGGCACATAAAAACTGCAAAAAGCCTCCCAGCCCTGCTGTTTCAGAATGTCACAGACCTGATCTACCACCTGTGTCAGTGTGAGATTTCTTCCTGCAAGCTGTTCAAGACCGTAACGCATCATGTGTGCCAGAGCATTGGTCTGCTCCGAACAGGCAAGCTGCTCCACGTAGCGAATGTCTACTGTTTCTTTATCCAGAGAGAAACTGTCTCGGCCGAAGGTCTTCACCTTCATGTGTTCGTGGCGGCTGTCACGGTCACGGCCAGCCTGCTCTGGCATCTTACGTCCAAATTCCGGCACCTTGAAATCCGGCGCCTGGATTCTGGGGGCCTTGTGATCTGCACACATGGCTTTCACCCGATCCGTGATATCCACAGGCCGGTAGCAATCCATCTGTAAGATCTTATCCGCGATGTAGAAAAACGCCCCACTGCTTCCGGCCACCAGCACCGTAGACACTCCGGCCTTCTCATACAGATCCACCGCCCGTTCCAGAAATGGTGTGATAGGTTCCTTTTCCCTGCTGATCACCTGTTGCATAAAATCATCCCGCACCATAAAGTTGGTGGCAGAAGTATCTTCATCAATCAAAAGTAACCCTGCACCTGCCTCCACGGCTTCCAGCACCCCTGCTGCCTGGGAGGTACTGCCGCTGGCATCCGGTGTAGAGAAACAAGTGGTATCCTTGCCGTTGGGCAGGTCATTGATAAACATAGAGATATTCACATTCCGGATGCTGCGTCCATCCTCTGCACGAAGCTTCACCGCAGAAGCATCTGTCACCACAAATTCTCTGCCATCTCCTGCAATATGGTCATACACGCCTGTCTGCAAAGCCTCCAAAAGTGTGGATTTACCATGATAACCACCGCCAACGATCAAAGTGATTCCCTCTTGAATAACCATACCGGTGATTTCCCCTTTATGAGGGAGGGTAAATGTTCTTTCCATGGACTTGGGAGACTGAAATGCCACAGCTTCTTTTAATGGCAGATCTGAGATACCGCTCTTTCTGGGCAGCACACTGCCATTGGCCACAAAGGCAACCAATTTCTCCTTGGCTAAGATGCCACGCAAGGCCTCCTGATCTTCTGAAAGCCACACCGCATCCCGGACTTTACCCGCATCTAATCTACGATAAAACAAGCTGCTTTCCACACTGCGGGGCAGAAACTCAAACAAAATCTTTTCAAGCTCCCCTGCATTAATGGTTCGTCCAAAAGCCGGGAAGCCCACATGAAACCGGGCAAGGATCCCTTCCTTGGTAATCTGACAGGCACTGCGCTCCAGCACTTCCTGACCACATCTGGTGATGGACAAAAGGCCACTCTTGCCGGAACCCTTGGCCTTAAAATTACAATCCTCAAACCTCTCTGCCAATCTTCTGGTCAGATAATCCTGCAGAGCAATCCTGGAACAGTCTCTTTCGTAATATTCCGCCGGAAAACCGGCATTTTTATGAGGGACCTCCACATGCAGACCGGAAGGAGATGCAAAAGGATCTCCCTGCACATGATCGATCACCAACACATAGCTTCCAAATTGATAGGACCCTGCCAATGACTTATAGGCAGGGTATCCTTTTTGATCAATAGAGCGAAGTAATGTGCGAAGTTCATTGGATGACTTTGCCACATATTTCATATTATTCCTCCTTAGGCAGTGGGACGTTGACCGCTCATTTCCAACAGCTTATCGCGCATCTCGTTCTCGATCCTGCGAAGCTCAATCTCTGCGTTCTTACGCTTCTCTCTGCCTTCCTCCTGAATCTTCATCACTTCATCGAAGGTGCTGATCAGGGTCTGGTTGGTAGCCTGCAGGGTCTCGATATCAATGATGCCACGCTCTGCTTCCCTGGCAGTCTCTAAGGTAGCTACCTTCAGGGACTCCGCATTCTTCTTTAACAATGCATTGGTCATATCACTGACCTCACGCTGGGCTCTGCCTGCTTCTGTAGAATGATTCAGTCCGATGGCAATGACCATCTGATTCTTCCACAGAGGAATGGTATTTACCAAAGTAGACTGAATCTTGTCAGACATAGTAGTATCATTGCTCTGGATCATACGGATCTGGGGTGCCATCTGTAAAGATACTGTCCGTGTCAGCTCCAGATCATGAATCTTCTTTTCAAACCGATTGCACATTTGTGAAAAATCCTTGGCAGCCTGAGTATCCTCGGGAAGTCCGCTTTTCTGTGCCTTGTCAAGCAGTGCGGGCAATTCCACCTTTTGTGCCTGTAGAAGCTTCTGCTTGCCTGCCAGGATATACATGGACAGCTCCTTGTAATAATTCAGATTCAGCTCATACATTTTGTCTAACATGGCCACATCTTTCAAAAGAACTACCTGATGCTGTTCCAGGGCCTGACTGATCTTATTGATATTGAGTTCTGCCTTATCATATTTTGCTCTCATGTTAGCCAGCTTATTGCTGCCTTTCTTAAACAGACCAAGGAAGCCTTTTTCCTCCTCGTCATCCTCAAAATCCCTTAACTGTGCCACCACATCTGTCAGCATCTCGCCCACTTCACCCATATCCTTGGTGCGCACATTACTAAGCGCAGTCTCTGAGAAATCAGCGATCTTCTTCTGACAGCCGGCGCCGTACTGCAGTACCATCTGGGTATTGGTCAGATCGATCTGAGCCGCAAAGTTATCTACCATCTGTTGCTCTTCAGGGCTTAATACCACCCGGAGATCTTCTTCCTCAGGCTCATTTACTACAGCAGGAACGGTCTCTGCCTCGTCCTCCTCTTTCTCAAATGGTTCAAAGGTAAGTGTGGGTGCTTCCTGTAACAGTTCATCTAAATTTTTACTCATACGTTTGGTCCTCCTGAAATTGTTATTTATAATCCTTATTTAAAATCCTTATTCCCTGTCAATCCTTCCTTGGCCAGCATGGTCTGCAACACCTGGGCATCCGTGGTCACATCATAGACTGTTGAGCGGAACAATTTATTCAAAAGCTCTGCAAAAGCCTGATTGATCGTATCCAGGGTCTGCTCTATCTCAATCTTTGCCGAAGCAATATCAGCCCCCGGCACACTCACATCATCAAATTCCCTATAGGCCTCCACCAACTTCAAAGTGGTAGGCAGGTAATAATTCATAAACTTCTGCATCTGCGGCATCTGTTCCGGATGCTCCTTTACCCGGTCAAAAATCTCCTGCAACAGATTCTCTAACGAAGACAACTTGGCAGAGATCACTTCACCTTCGATATCTTCATTCAACTTGCGCAGCTTCCTGATGCAGTCATTGCCTTCCTTGATCAGGGGCTGCTCATCCCCGATCTGTTTCTCCTGCATCACATAAGCTCCTTTGGCCTTCTGCTTCTCCTGCATCCTGGCCACCTTCTCTTCCATCTCCAATGCCTTACGTTCCTTCTCAAGCTTCAGATACCCCCTAAATGTTGCATCATCCAAGATCAGGCAACTCTCCTGTGCATCCAGATGCCCCTCCGGAAAAATCCCCAGCTTGATCATCTTCTTCACATCCTTCAGGATATGCTTCTTACTCTTACCCATCTGCCGAGCCAGCTCTTCGATATCAATATAACTTTTCCCGCCACAGAGCGCCACATATCGCTCCGCGCGCTTGATCCGATTTCTTCTCATACAACCTCTGTCTATCATGAATATAAAACCAAACAAAAATGCTGACACTCCTACAAGCGGCAATATCACGCCTTTCGCCAAAAACAGCATCAATGTCACCAACACCCCGATGGATGCCAAACCGGTTCCGATATGACCTGATTCATTTCTTTAAAATCACCGCTCACCAGCGCTCCCTGCACCGCCTCACGGATCTGCTTACCGATATCATTCCAATTTTGATCACTCATTTTACTTCCTCAAAATAAAAGTAGCATAAAGGAAAGTCGGTGTACCATCTTCTGCACACCCAATCCCTTATGCTACATTATCCCACATCTTGGAAGACATGGCAACTTAATTTGCGAAAAATTTATGATTATTTCTACCGATCCATCTCTGCGATCCGCCCTGTAGACTTATGCTCCTTGATGATTGCATCAATCTCTTTCAAATCCGTGCAAAGTAAGTCCCCCGGTATGGTATTCTTCAGCGCACTAATGGCATTCCCGTACTCCAGCGCTTTCCGGCAATTCCCTTCATCAGCCAGATACCCATACAACACCCCTGATATATAGGCGTCACCGCTTCCAATACGATCCACCACTTCAATATCTTTGTAGGGTTCCTCCTCATAAAACTTATCCTCTTTTGCACTATACATGATAGAACCAAAGGTATGTCTTTTCGGGCTATGCACAATCCTCTGGGTGGAGGCCACCACGGATATGGGATATTCTTCCGTAAAGCTCTTCATAATAGACCGCACATCACCCTCTTTTAAGAATGTTAATCGCGCTGTATCCTCAGAGCAGAAGAAAATATCCACGTAAGGCAGGATACTCTCTATGCACTCCTTGGCTTCTGCACCGGTCCACAGATTTCCGCGAAAATTCACATCAAAAGAAATAATAGCGCCACCAGCCTTAAATCTTTTGATCATTTCCACTGCCACTTCTCTAGCCTGGGAGCTCAAGGCAAGGGTGATCCCACTGGTGTGAAAACATCTGGCGGAACCATACATACTGTCATCAAATTCACTCAATTCTATCTTATTTACGGAAGTATGCTTTCTGTCATATACAATCCTTGGCTTTCTGGGATATGCCCCATTTTCGTAGTAATACACACCAAGTCTGGCATCCTTTTCACTGTCATACACCAAGTAGTCATCACTGACACCACCCTGACGGATGGTATTCTTTACAAAGGTCCCCAGGTCGTTTGCAGGAAGTTTGGAAATGATTCCGCACCGAAGACCAAGCATGGCAGCACCGGTAATGGCATTTAATTCAGCCCCTCCTACCTGCTTTGCAAAACTGCCTCCTCTGGACATTCTCTCATTGGCCGGGGGAGAAAGGCGCAGCAACAATTCACCCAACGATAATACATCAAATTCTTTTTTCATAAATCCACCTCACTTATTTTTTATTCCACCTTCTATTTCGACACTTTAAACCGATTATATAGTTGCTGTGTCACCTGTACAAAGCAAGTCACCATGATAATTCCGAAAGCAATGGCACCTGCCTCTCTTATCACCAGGTTCAGACTCTCTGCGAATTCTTCCGCCATATCCCGTACCAGATAGCTTGTGGTATAGTACAAGTCACCTCCCGGAATCAACGGGATCAACATAGGCACCAACAGAATCGTCACCGGTGTCTTTAACACCCTGGCCAGAATCTCCGCCAGAAATCCCACAGTCAAAGTAGATGCCAACAACCCAAAAGCCTTATCATCTGTCCGATTCAAAACAACAAGGTACACTACCCATGAAAGGCCACCGCCCAGTGCACAGGCCCATAATTTGTTGATTCTCACATGAAACAAGGTAGCAAAACCGACTGCTCCAATCATCCCCATTATTGTCTGTATCACATCTCTCATTTCGCCACCTCCTTACACCGGGAATTGCCACAATACCAGTGCAAACCCGGCCGCAATGGCAAGGGCTCGTATCAGCGCCTCGCACAGCCCCAGCATCCCACTGACAGTATCACCACTTATCATATCCCGCACGGAAGTGGTCAATGCGATTCCGGGAATCAACAGCATGATATTACCAATAATAATCTTGTCCACCGATTGTCCGATCCCAAGGGACGTCAGAAGCACTGCGCCCAGACCCACAAGGACAGAGCAGACAATATTTAATATGATACGCTGTACCTTCAATCTGCCACATGCTTCCGCTGATACATACAAAAGAAGACCACACACAAAAGCTGCCACGCCATCTGACCAGCTACCACCAAAGAAAACGGAAAAAGCTGCAGAAATGACTCCATATGTAATCAGCTTTGTAAGAGAAGAGTATCCCTTCTCCTGTTTGATCTGGTCCACCACATTCTTCAACTCCTGCAATGTGGGCGGTTCCGCACAGACCCTCCTGGACAGCGCATTACACCGCTCGATCTTATACATGTCCGTCTCATAATTTGCAATTCTTCTGGTCTGTGTCAGAACCACTTCTTCCATGGTCTGTACCGATACTACAATGTTAGATGGAATGGTAAACACATCCACCCTATTGCAGCCATAGGCCTGCATCATACGTTTTATGGTATTTTCTACACGATTGACCTCTGCGCCGGATGTGAGCATCATCTCACCCACATCCAGCACGGCCGCCAACACATGCTCTAACTCATCCCTTGTCATAAATCAAATTCCTCCTTGGTATTATGGGTTGCGCTTCTCACAGCTGCTTCATCTCGAATCACATGTAGTACTTTCTTCATTTCAAGCAAAAGGTCTTCCGTAAGTTGTAGCAAAAGTTGCGCATCTTTCTCAATCATACCTGTTGTCTTATATCGATAAGTAAAGAAAGGATTCCCATAAGCCGTAAACTTTAATTTGTCCCCATATTTACGAAGAAGCACAGGAATCCCCATAGGATCAATCCCTGCATCCGGACGAAAAGTCAGGGTAATACGCTCATTTTTACCTTTCACTTCCGTCAGATAGATGCTATGAGCGGCCACTCTGATCAATGCGATCCGAAGCAGATTATCCACTGACACCGGAATCTCTCCGAAGCGATCCAACAATTCATCACGCATATCATCCCTTTCCTTCTCATTCTCGATGCCTGCAATACGTTTATAAATGTCCAGCTTCTGTACCTCATTGACGATATACGTAGGTGGTATGAAAGCATCCACATCCAAATCCACTATGGTGGAAAAGTCCATGGCGGTAGGGATACCCTTCTCACTTTTCACTGCTTCATTCAACATTTTACAATACATATCGTAACCAACTGCTTCCATATGACCATGCTGGCGGACGCCCAACAGATTACCGGCACCTCTGATCTCCAGGTCGCGCATAGCAATCTTGAATCCGCTGCCAAGCTCCGTAAACTCCTTGATCGCTGCCAGACGCTTCTCTGCCACTTCCTTTAACATCTTATCCCGCTTATACATCAGGAAAGCATAGGCAGTACGGTTGGATCGTCCCACTCTGCCCCTAAGCTGATAAAGCTGGGAGAGTCCCAAATGATCGGAATCATGAATGATCATGGTATTGACGTTAGAGATGTCAAGCCCTGTCTCAATAATGGTGGTAGACACCAGCACATCGATCTCACCATTGATAAAATCATACATGATACGTTCCAGCTCATGCTCCTTCATCTGTCCGTGAGCAAAGGCTACATTGGCCTCCGGCACCAGCTTGGCTATCCCTGCTGCCACGTCCGCAATATTGTTCACACGGTTATACACATAGTAAACTTGCCCGTTACGGGTCATTTCCCGAACAATGGCTTCTCGGACCATTTCCTCATTATATTCCATCACATAAGTCTGAATGGGCAACCTGTCATTTGGTGCTTCCTCCAGCACGCTCATATCACGGATACCGATGAGGCTCATATGAAGCGTCCTGGGAATGGGCGTGGCAGTCAGCGTCAGCACATCCACATTTTCTTTCAGCTTCTTGATCTTCTCCTTATGAGCCACGCCAAAACGCTGTTCCTCGTCAATGATCAACAGTCCCAGATCCTTGAACTTAATATCATCCGAAAGTACTCTGTGGGTACCGATGATAATATCTACAAACCCCTTCTGCAAGTCTGTAATAGTCTTCTTCTGCTGGGCTGAAGTCCGAAACCGGCTCATCAGGTCTACCCTCACCGGAAAATCCTTCATGCGCTGGATAAAGGTATTATAATGCTGCTGAGCTAATATGGTGGTGGGCACCAGATATACTACCTGCTTCCCTTCCTGAACAGCCTTAAAAGCAGCCCGAATGGCGATCTCTGTCTTACCATACCCTACATCACCACAGATCAGACGGTCCATGATCCTGCCGCTCTCCATGTCTGCCTTGGTGTCTGCGATGGCATTCAACTGATCCTCCGTCTCCTCAAAGGGAAACATCTCCTCAAATTCCCTCTGCCATACGGTATCTCTGCCGTACTGATACCCTTGTGTCTGTTGTCTTTTGGCATACAGTTCCACCAGATCCTTAGCCACCTCATTCACTGCGGAGCGCACCTTGGTCTTAGTCTTCTCCCACTCTTTGGTGCCCAGCTTATTAAGCTTGGGTGTCTTGGCATCCGCAGAGGCATACTTCTGAATCACATCCAATCCCGTAGCCAGCACATACAGATTTCCGCCATCCCTATATTGAATCTTGATATAATCCTTGATCACACCGCCCATTTCCACCTTTTCGATACCCTGATAAATACCAAGGCCATGGCTTTCATGGACTACATAATCCCCGATGTTCAATTCATTGAAATTGTTGATCTTCTGCCCCTGATACAGCTTCTTTCTCTTCTTTTTCTTCTTTTCCGCACCAAAAATATCGGATTCGCAGATGACCACAAACTTTAACATGGGGTACTCAAATCCTTTGTTTGCAAAACCATAATAAGTCAACACTTCGCCGTTAAGTACTTCTCGGAAGGGATCCTCTGTATACACTGCCGACAACCGATTATCCCTAAGATCCTCCGCCAATCTCCTGGCTCTTGTGCGGGAACCGGATAAAAGGAGCACCCGGTATCCTTTTCGCTTATATTGTTGCAGATCCTTTACCAAAGATTCAAAACTATTGTTATAAGAGGCTACGCTTCTGGAACCTACATCAAACTTTTGGTTTGCCTGAAAAATAGGGTTCCTGCCCTCCATGGTAGCAATAGACACCACCGGCGCCTTCAGCAGTCTGGCAGCCACCTGTTCACAACTATACAGTAAGTCCATCTGCCCCGGGAGTACATATCCCTTTGTTGCTCGCTGCTCCATGCTTTCCCGAAATTCCAGTTCGATGGCATCGGCCTGCTCCCTGATCCTGGCAGGCTCCTCCAAAAAGAAAACCAGACGGCTCCTACCCATTGTCACTCCGGCACCATCATTCATCCGAATCAGAATCTCCGGCAACGTCATGGTATCCTCGTAAAAATATCTGATATACCCTTCCAGATTGGCCCCTGCATGGAGTTCCAACAGCTGCTCCTTTAATTCCTTCACCTGTGTGGATATTCGGTGAGCCTCTTCTGACAGATGATCATCCCTGAAAAGCTTCTCCCGGGCTGCGGCTTCCTTCTCAATCCGCTTCACACCTTCCCTAAGCTGTTCTTCCTCCAGCACAAACTCTGTGGCCGGAAATATGGTGATGCTCTCCAGATTCTCAATGGAACGCTGACTTAAGATATCAAAACTTCTAATAGATTCCACCTCATCCCCCCACAGTTCGATACGATAAGGATTCTCCTCCGTCAGATCAAATACATCCACAATACCGCCTCGAACAGAGAATTGTCCCGGATTCTCCACCTGATA
The DNA here is from genome assembly GCA_017559435.1 of Lachnospiraceae bacterium. Taxonomy (GTDB): domain Bacteria; phylum Bacillota; class Clostridia; order Lachnospirales; family Lachnospiraceae; genus Acetatifactor. Next base: position 32,477 of record JAFYSG010000053.1, on the reverse strand, counting down.
AGTCTTCTCATACCCAAGGGCCACTAGCCTTCGTGCCAGCCAACTTTCCTCCAGAGTGCTTCCCTTGGATACCGGAATCAGATCCTTCTGCGGATCCCACATAACCTGAGGCGTCATCAGCGCCGCAAAGGTGGTAACTATGGTCACAGGCTTTCCTTCGCTCAATCGCCGAAGCAGACGCACTCTCTCCCTGGTCAATTGATTTCCGTGAATATCCGCCTGAAAAAAGATCAGATCCTTTGCAGGATAAAGCATCACATTCCTGTCATAAAATTTGTATTCCTCATAGATTTCTCTGGCTTTTAGGTCACTATAAGTAACGATGACTTTACACTTCATGCCATCGGACAAACCATAGATCATATGCAGCTTCTGGGAATCCACACATCCGGTCACCGATACCGGACCCTTATTCTTCCAGATGGCTTCCCTTATCTGTTCAAACTCTGCCAGCTCCTTTAGCGGAGCAAGTAATGCCTGCATTGCTTTCCTCTCCCATTACCTCATATCAACATGTTACCCATTCTTCCGGTTAAACTGATTCATGGCGCTATCCACCTCATCTGTCACCATCATGCGGATCGCCTCTGCCGCTTTGCCTGCTGCCTCATTCATCACCTTGCGCTCGTCCTGAGTGAAATGTCCCAGTACATAATCCACCAGATCATATTCCTTGGGCTTCTCTCCCACGCCCATCTTCACCCGCATGAAATTATCATGCCCAAGCTGCGCAATAATATTTTTCAAACCATTATGTCCTCCGGCACTGCCCTTCTTGCGAATCCTGATCTGTCCCACATCCAGACTGATGTCATCCGAGATCACAATCAACTCACAGGTCTCGTCCACCTTATAATAATCCACCAACTCACGGACACTCTCTCCGCTCAGATTCATATAAGTCTGAGGCTTTACCAGAATCACCTTCTGTCCGGCCACATAACCCTTGCCGATCATGGCTTTGTGCTTCTTCTCCAGAACACTGATGCGCTCCTCCTCTGCTAATCTGTCTATGACATCAAAACCAATATTATGCCTGGTTCCGGCATATTCTCTACCGGGATTTCCCAGCCCTACTATGATATACATAATAATCTCCCTTCAAGCATAATGCTTATACAACCAAAACCCCGTACGCAGACGCGGCGGGGGTATGATTGTTTTATTTACATTGCATAGTATCTCGAACTATGCTCCTTCTGATTCCATTTTAGCAAATCTATTCTTAAATGTAAACAAGAAAAAGGGAATTAACGCCAAAGCAATTTACAGAAAAAATCAGCGGAACCTAAAGGTCCGCTGATCCTGCAACCGGTATTCTATTCTTCCGGCTCCATCATTGCTTTCTCATAACTCTCCAGAATGATCTTCTGAATATTATCTCTGGTGGAAGAATTGATGGGATGTGCAATATCCCTATATTCTCCATCAGCAGCTTTCTTACTGGGCATGGCGATAAATAAGCCCTTCTCGCCTTCGATCACCTTGATATCGTGAACCACGAATTCGTTGTCTAAGGTGATGGATACAATTGCTTTCATCTTGCCCTCTTTTGTGATTTTGCGAACACGAACGTCTGTAATCTGCATTTGTGTTACCCCCTTGGTGTAATAGTGTCGTTCAGCCGCGCCATTCGCAAAGCCGCGCTTTCAGCGCTTTCCGTCGCTTCGCGACTACCTTTGCTCATAGAGTGGCGCTCCGTTCAAGTCCATACACACGCACAAAATCATGCAAGCATGATTTTGTACGTGCATACGGCCTTGACTGAACTGGTACGCTAGATGATATACCTCTCATTTTTTTCTACCACGATTTTGATGCCATCTTCGCCCACATACCGGGAGCCTGCGCGGATGGTGTCACGGCTCTCTACTATGCAGTTCTCGATGTAGGTGTTGTCGCCTATATATACATCATTTAAAATGATAGAGTTCTTGATCACGCAGTTATTGCCTATGTAGCTCTTCTTGAAGATCACAGAATTCTCCACCACACCGTTGACGATACAGCCACTGGAAATCAGGCTACCCTGTACCTGCGCACCTGTGTTGTACTTGGCCGGAGGCAGGTCATCTACCTTGGAGTAGATGTCCGGATATTGCTTAAAAAAGTAATTGCGCACCTGTGGATTTAAGAAGTCCATATTGGTGTGATAGAAGTCTTCTACGGTGGCAATATTTTTCCAATAGGTATTCATTTTGTATGCATAAATTCGCTTTAGGTCTCTGTAGCGGATCAGGATATCTCTTACAAAATCGTATCGATCTTCCTCTGCACACTTCTCAATCAGCTCGATCAGCTGACGGCGTCGGATGACGTAGATACCGCAAGAGATGGTGCTGGTCTTTGCCTGCAGAGGTTTCTCTTCAAAATCAAGAATCCTTCCGTCCTCATCCACACGTACGGTACCGAAGCGTTCCACATCTGTGCCGGGCTCCATATCGCGGCACACTACCGTGATGTCTGCCTTCTTCTGAATATGATACTCCAAAACTTTGTTAAAGTCCATCTTGTAGACACCGTCACCGGAAGCGATCACCACGTAGGGCTCGTGACTGTTCTTTAAGAAAGACAGGTTCTGGGCAATGGTATCGGCTGTGCCCCGATACCAGTTACTATTGTCAGCTGTCATAGTGGGAGTAAACACATAGAGTCCTCCCTGTTTGCGTCCAAAATCCCACCATTTGGAAGAGCTTAAATGCTCATTGAGACTTCTGGCATTGTACTGTGTGAATACTGCCACCTTCTGAATATGGGAGTTGGACATATTGCTCAGTGTAAAATCTATACTCCGGTAGTTGCCGGCAATGGGCATGGCACAGATCGCACGCTTCTGTGACAGCTCTCTCATCCTGCGGTTGTTACCGCCTGCTAAAATAATTCCAATCGCTCTCACCGCTGTTCACCTGCCTTAATCAATGATTTGCCGCTTGCCAGATAGATAACTCCTTCTAAAGTTTTCTCATAATCCGACGCTTCGGTAACACCGGAAATCACGGTGTTCTTACCAATGACCACACCTTCCGGAATGGTACTTTTCTCTCCTACTGTCACAATTCCCTGGTTGTAGATATGTGGTGCATCTTCATTAGGTGTATCCTCTCCCATTCCCAGCTTTGCGCGATCACCGATCACTACATTTTCAGCTACGATTGCCTTATTCATTTCACAATCTTCACCAATGACAGTCTCATTCATAATAATGGAATCCCGCACAATAGTGCCTTTTCCTATGGTGACTCCACAACCGATCACAGAATTATATACCTCTCCGCAGATATCGGATCCTTCTCCGATAATGCTGCGCTCCACTTTGCTGGAATCTGCTATGTACTGAGGCGGCAGGGCCTCACTCTTGGTGTAAATCTTCCAATATTCTTCATATAAGTTAAATATGGGCACCAGATCGATCAGTTCCATATTGGCTTCCCAGTAAGAACTCAAGGTTCCTACATCCTTCCAATATCCATTGAATTCATAAGCACACAGCGGCGCTCCCTTATGGTGACAATAAGGGATCACATGCTTTCCAAAGTCAAGGGCAGGTTCATCTGCCATGGTAACAAGGGCTTCCTTCAGTGTCTTCCAGTTAAAAATATAAATTCCCATGCTGGCCAGGTTGCTCCTGGGATTGGCAGGTTTCTCTTCAAACTCTGTGATCCGGCTGTTCTCATCTGTGATCATGATACCGAAACGGCTGGCTTCTTCCATAGGTACCGGCATGACGGCGATGGTCACTTCCGCTCCATTGGCCTTGTGGAAATCCAGCATCACTTCGTAGTCCATCTTGTAAATATGGTCACCGGACAGAATCAATACATACTCCGGGTTGAAACTTTCCATATAGTCAAGATTCTGATATATGGCATTGGCTGTACCTGTGTACCATTCACTGTTGGTGCTCTTCTCATATGGCGGCAGGACAGTGACTCCTCCTATATTGCGGTCCAGATCCCAGGGGATACCAATACCGATATGTGCGTTCAACCTAAGTGGCTGATACTGTGTAAGTACACCAACTGTATCCACCCCTGAATTGATACAATTGGACAGAGGAAAATCGATAATTCTATATTTTCCTCCAAAGGAAACCGCGGGCTTGGCGACTTTAGATGTCAATACTCCAAGACGGCTCCCCTGACCGCCCGCCAATAACATGGCAATCATCTCTTTCTTAATCATTTCCTCACCTCTATCTAGCCTTTTACCTATATTTGGTATTTCCATTATAGCACATCCATAATAGAAAGTGAATATAAATCACAAAAAAAATATATAATTTCACTTCAAAAATGTTCACATTATATATTTTCCCCAAAATCACGCAGTGTTTTTTGTCGAAATATGACAATGGCTGTTTTTTGAAACAGAATTCTTTTTAGATAGATTCTACATTTGGTCAGTCACTCCTTCAACGACGGGCTTATTGTCGTTAATGTGGATTTTTTTAAATTTGTATTTGTTTTTTTAAGTCAAAACGTATATAATAGAGATATAAAACATTTCACAACAACAGTGTAACGATAAGGAAGTGTATTATGTATCAAATAGATTTTAAAAATCCCGTTTCCATATACTTTTTAGGAATCGGCGGCATCAGTATGAGTGGTTTGGCGGAAGTTCTGCATCAGGCAGGATTTCAGGTGTCAGGTTCAGACTGGCATGCTTCAGCTATTACCCAGGCATTGGAAGAAAAGGGCATTCGAGTTTATTATGGCGAGAGCAGGATACATATTTCGGATGATATTGATTGCGCAGTGTTGACTGCTGCAGTACATGAAGATAATGAAGAATTTCAGGCAATTCGGGAAAAGAAGATCCCTTATCTGTCCAGGGCCGAGCTTTTGGGGCAGATAATGCGTAATTACAAGATGCCTATCGCCATTAGCGGCACTCACGGAAAGACTACTACCACCTCTATGGTAAGCGAGATCTTGCTGCATGCAGATGTGGATCCCACTTTGTCCATTGGCGGGATTCTTAAGACCATCGGGGGCAATATCCGGGTGGGCAAGTCCGGGTATTTTGTAACTGAGGCATGTGAATATACCAATAGCTTTTTAAGCTTTTTCCCCAGAGTCGGCATTATTTTAAATGTGGAAGAAGATCACATGGACTTCTTTCAGGATCTGAATGATATCAGAAACTCTTTCCGGAAATTTGCACAGCTGTTGCCTGCAGATGGCTGTCTGATCATCAATGGTGATATCGAGAATTATGAAGAGATCACGGAAGGCCTTGCCTGCCGTGTGATTACCTATGGTTTCGGGGAGAACTGTGACTATCATGCCACAGAAATTCTCCACTGTGAGCAGACTCATTCCTGCTTTACATTGCATGGTCCTGACGGCACTTCAAGGCACTTTACGTTAAAAGTACCCGGAGACCATAATATCAGTAATGCCATGGCTGCCATTGCGCTTTCTGACTTTCTGGGGATCGCTTCAGACATAACAATGGAAGGTCTGGCAGCTTTTCATGGTACGGATCGGCGTTTTGAATATAAGGGCTCCATTTGTGGGGTAACTGTCATCGATGATTATGCCCACCACCCTACGGAGATCACTGCAACACTTAAAGCTGCCCGGGACTATCCCCATAAGACTTTGTGGTGTGTGTTCCAGCCTCACACCTATACCAGGACGAAAGCATTCTTACAGGACTTTGCCAAGGCACTGTGTCTGGCTGACCGTGTGGTGCTGGCTGATATTTATGCTGCCAGGGAAACCGATACCTTGGGCATCAGTTCCGGGACATTGCAGGAAGAGATTCACAAACTTGGACACAATTGCGATTATTTCTCTACTTTTGATGAGATTGAAAACTTTCTCTTAGAAAATTGCACAATGGGTGATGTGTTGATAACTATGGGGGCAGGAGATGTGCTTAAAATCGGGGAAAATCTGCTTGGAATTTAATTATCCACATTATCCACAGACTTTAGTGAACCAAACGTTTCTTTAGCCTGTGGATTTCTCCCGCCCATTTGTGGAAATCTTATCCACTTAAAAATTATATAAAACTTAAGACAAACACCGCGATTGAGATATTTTTCCAATAAAATTATCCACATTATCCACATTATCCACAAAATCGCCCCTTTCAGATACGTATCAGGATTTCTGGCACTTTGCCTATTTTCTTTTGGCAACTTGTATGCTATACTCACAACACATAAACAGGCAGGCCTTGCACCGGAGGCTCCGTGGCAGAACTTGGCGAAGGAAGGATTGTGTTACTATGGCACGTTTAACTATTTACAAAGATAACAATACTGATACCACCGTTGTGCCCAATTGCTTTATTGATGAGTACATATCAGAGGCCAACGATGCCCAGCTGAAAGTGTATCTTTATCTGCTGCGTATGCTGAATGCCAATCAGGCTATCAGTGTGTCCGACATAGCGGACAAGTTTAACCACACGGAGAAGGATGTTTTGCGTGCATTGAAATATTGGGAGAATAAGCAGCTTCTCTCTTTGGATTATGACGCGAACGGGAATTTGACAGGAATCCGGCTGTGCGATCTTACCCAGAAACAGAACGAGGCAGCGGCACCTTCCCATGACAAGCCTTCCTACGAAAAACCTTCCTATACTACACAGGAGCTTCGGGACTTCAAGGAAAGGGAAGATACTGCACAGCTTCTCTTCATCGCCCAATCTTACCTGGGCAGACCACTGACGCCTGCGGAGATGAAGTCCATCCTCTTTATGATGGATGTGCTGCATTTCTCTGAAGATCTCATAGATTATCTGATCCAGTATTGTGTAGACCGGGGCAAGAAGGATTTCAAATATATAGAAAAGGTTGCGATCAATTGGGCCGAGCAGGGTATCACTACTCCCAAAGAGGCACAGAAGCTCTCTACCAAGTATGATAAGAATGTATATACCATTATGAATCAGCTTGGCAAGAACAGCTCTCCTACTGTCAAGGAGTTGGAATTTATCAACCGCTGGACAAGAGAATGGGGCTTTAGCAATGATATTATCTTTGAGGCCTGCGAGCGCACTGTTCTGGCTACAGACAAGCACCGCTTCGAATATGCGGACAGCATTCTTGGCAAGTGGAAGAAGGAAGATGTTCACCGCAAATCTGACATTATCCGCATGGATGAAATGTATCAGGCAAGACGGCGCAATGCAGCCAAGACCATTACTACGAATAAATTCAATCAGTTTACACAGAATGACTATGATTTCGATCAACTGGAGCGGGAGCTTTTGAGCAACTAAAGCCCAGCCGGATCAAAGGAGTATATCGTGGCATTGACCAATCAACAATTTGTATCCATTATGCGTGATTACGAGCTGGTTCAGAACAGGAACCGTCGCCATCTCGAAGAGCGTGAAAATGAAATTTATGAAAACATACCGGAATACCGGAAGCTGGCGGAATCCACCGGCGCTCTGGCCAAAGCCTGCGCAAAGAACCTGTTAGACGGTGAAGAGCAGGCTATTGTGGTACTGAAAAATAAATTGGCGGATCTTTCACGTCAAAAGAAGGCTCTACTGAAACAACATGGTTATTCCGAAAGTTATCTGGAACCGATATACAATTGTACATTATGCCGGGATACAGGATATTTGTACCAGACAGAAAAACCAGATGTCCGAGAAAAATGCCGTTGTTTTCGCCAGAAGGAGATTGCTCTGCTCTATGAGCAGTCCAATATTCAGAAAACCATAGAAAAAGAGAATTTTTCTACCCTATCTTTTGAATACTATGAAGGCGAAGACCGGAAGCGTTTTCAGGAAGCAGTAAGAATCTGCTTAGATTTTGTACAAAACTTCGAACAAGACTACCAAAATTTGTTTTTTTATGGTACAGTAGGAACCGGGAAAAGTTTTTTGTCTGGATGTATTGCCAGAGAACTGTTGCAGAGCGGTCATTCAGTGATCTATTTCAGCTCTGCCGGCTTGTTTGACACATTGGCACGATATACTTTTGATGCAACAGCAAAAGAAGCCCTTTATAATTTCTACAAAGACCTTTACAATTGTGATTTGGTGATCATAGATGATCTGGGCACGGAAGTGACCAATTCTTTCGTAACTTCCCAGCTGTTCGGTTGCCTGAACGAAAGGTACTTACGCAGGAAGGCCACTATTATCTCCACCAATTTAAGTCTGGAAGAGTTGCGGGACCGATATTCGGACAGAATTTTCTCTCGCATTACCAGCAATTTTACCATCTGTAAGTTATCCGGACCGGATATCCGGATTTACAAAAAACGCATGCATAAATGATGATGATCAGAAAGTGAGGATTACCCCATGTCAATCCGTGAAGAAAAACGTAACTTAGAAACCATCCCCGTGGGTTCTCTGGGAATTATTTCCCTGGAAAGCTGCCGTGTTCTCGGCGAAAAAATCGATAAGTATCTTGTAAAGTGGAGAACAGAACGCGAGCACGAACATAAGGACTCTCTTGCCTTTTCCGGATATCAGAGACCATCCTATCTGCTGAGCACCAAAGTTCCCCGTTTTGGTTCCGGTGAAGCCAAAGGTGTCATCAATGAATCTGTCCGCGGTACAGATCTGTACCTGTTGGTGGATGTATGTAACTATAGCCTTACCTATTCTCTGTGCGGAAATGAGAATCATATGTCTCCCGATGATCACTATCAGGATCTGAAGAGAATTATAGCTGCTGTTGGTGGTAAAGCCAGAAGAATTACTGTAATCATGCCTTTCCTGTATGAAAGCCGCCAGCACAAGAGAACTTCTCGTGAATCTCTGGACTGTGCACTTGCCCTTCAGGAACTGGTACGTATGGGGGTAGACAATATCATTACCTTTGATGCACATGACCCCAGAGTACAAAACGCCATTCCTCTTCACGGTTTTGAGACCGTTCAGCCCGCTTATCAATTCATCAAAGGTTTGCTTCGCAACGTGAAGGGCCTGCAGATTGATTCTGATCACATGATGGTGATCAGCCCTGATGAAGGCGGAATGAGCCGTGCTATCTATATTGCCAACGTACTTGGCCTGGACATGGGTATGTTCTATAAACGTCGTGATTACACAAGAGTTGTAAATGGACGCAACCCCATTATTGCCCATGAATTCTTAGGCTCCAGCGTAGAAGGTAAGGATATGATCATTATCGACGACATGATCTCCTCCGGCGAAAGTGTTCTGGAAGTAGCTGCAGCCCTGAAAGAGCGCAAGGCCAACAGAATCTTCGTATTCTCTACTTTTGGACTGTTCACCAACGGACTTGACAAGTTTGATAAGGCATACGAGGACGGTATCATCGATAAGGTTCTGACCACCAACCTGGTCTACCAGACACCTGATCTTCTGGAGAGAGAATGGTATATTACCTGTGATATGAGTAAATATATCGCTTATATCATTGATACCCTGAATCACGATTCCTCTATCAGCGACCTGCTGAATCCCAATGAGAGAATCCAGAATATCGTAGCCCGTTATAAGAATGGTGAATTATAATTCCATCAAAGCAAGTAAGAGCCAACTGTCAACTATAATGATTGACAGTCGGCTCCTTTTATTGTATAGTGATACAGTACCTAGGTGAGTTCGAGACCTTCCTCACCGACCTGCCCCAAGCAGGAAAAAAACAAAACTAGAGGAGAAAAATCAATATGAATATCAAGAAAATCCTGTTTCTGACACATGCAGCGCTGATTGCTGCTCTTTACGTGGTACTCACTATGATAGCGAATGCCATGGGTCTTGCAAACTACGCCATTCAGATCCGTTTTTCCGAAGCACTGACCATTTTACCCTTTTTTACACCGGCAGCTGTTCCCGGCTTATTTGCAGGCTGTCTTTTAAGCAATTTTCTGACCGGCTGTGCGATCCCGGATATTATCTTCGGAAGTATGGCCACACTGCTTGGTGCGGTGGGTACCCTATACCTACGCAAAAGCAAATGGTTGGCACCGATTCCGCCCATTGCAGCGAACACAATCATCATACCCTTTATTCTTGCATATGTATATCAATCTGAAGGTTCCCTACCCTACTTTATGCTCACAGTCGGTATAGGGGAGATTATTTCCAGCGGAATTCTCGGTATATTACTTCTGAATATCTTGCAAAAATATGCTCCGGGCATTTTCCGTATGGATATATATTGATTCTTAGATTAAAGCGCACTGCCATACTCTCCGAGTGCAGCAGTGCGTTTAAAATTATTCATATACGTAAGTTATAAAACTGTTGCCATTTTCCGCAAACCATTTGGCAGAATCTTTTTTGCCTTTCTTGCCCAGTTCTCCGGTGGAAGGATTCATAATAACTACATTCAAATCGTTGAAGCCTGTGATCAGTACAGCATCTCCATTCTCCACCATCGCCAGTACCGGAATATCCCGATTCACGTAATAAAGTACTGCATCCATGGGCACTCCTGTCAGTTCCAACACTCTGGAGCCAATGAGCCCTTCAGACAATATCTCCTTCACTGACTTCCCTTCATCTAATAGCATCTGGGTATTCCTGGTAAATCCCTCTTTCTGCATGATTGTATCAAGACACACCGCCAGACTATCTCTGCTTTCGTCAACTCTCGCTTCTTTAATGGCCATAATCTGATTCCTGGTAACCAGATTGCCTCTTTCCCAGATCTTCTCTCCGGTCTCAATGGTCACTACACCATATTTTTCGTAAGCGAGCATGATTGCACCGGCAGGTTCTGTATAGATTCCCGCCATTCCATACAGATCATAAGCATAATATCTTTCCACTGCATTGGTCACTGTCAGGGCCAGTGTTCTTCCCCCCTCAAACACCACTTCTTTAGGGTTTCTGACCTGCAACTTCTTTGCATCAATGGATTGTCTGGTCTGAATCTGTACATACTTTTCATAAACTTGTGTACCCACTACTGCCAGTTTATTTTTGGCCGTTGTAGGTTTTTCATTGATCATAATATAATCTTGGGATGTGCTTTCAAAGCTGCCATTTGCCATTCTAAGCATTCTATCTAACGTAATCTGCCCCTGAGTAACTGTACAACCTATGACATACATATTGTCCTGACCGGTCTCTTTGAGAAGCTCCCCTTCCGAATTGCGGATACCTATTTTGTACATAGGAAAAAAGGTATTGCCTGCTGCATCTTCCGTAATATCTTCAATCCTTGCCACCCCATATATAATATCGGCACCCATAAAGCCCAGCAATTTAATGGCGGTACCTTCCTCTGCCAAAATTTTACTGCTCAGACCGCTGCTCAAATTACGCACCTCAAGAACGGTACCGTGGTAAATATCCTCACCTTCCTGCCAAACCAAAACCTTGTGATCTTCTGATGTCATCATACTGTTGTCTTGAGTTATGGTCACAATCTCCTGATAACTTCTGTCAAATGTATTTATCCGGAACACTGTCTGATCAAGGTATAGATACAATTCATCTTCTCTGCTCAAAAAAAGCAGCTGTTCCATCTCCTGCTTGAGCACCTGATAACTCTTATCTGATGGAATATATACAAGCTCTTCTATGGTATTCAAGGTATTATCATAGTGGTAAACTGAAATTCCTACTTCACCTTCGTGACGCCCCCGATTCATGTAACCATATACAGAAAAATGCACATTACCTCCTTCATCCACATCCAATACCTTCATGGCATGCTGATTGTAGAGCGTTCTGGCATCCCCATTCTTCTCGTCGTAAAAGCTAAACAAGATAGTCATCTTCCCGGTAATAACATTATAACTGCAAAGTCTTCCGGCTACCTGAAAGAGAATCATATTACCGTCCGTACTTTCCACCAGGGGCAGATTCTCATCCACAATACCAAGAAGAATCTTATCTTTACTATAAATGTCACCTTTCACATCGGGAATTTGTGTCATGGTTCTTTCAAAATCTAACAGGTACGGCCGCTCGGCATTGGTCAAAAAACGAATGCGATAAGCTTCCTCTACCTGATAATAAGTCTTGATCTTTTCCTCTTCTGTAGATACATAATAATGCAACACAAAACTGGCTGTTTGTGTTCCCAGCTCCGTCATCTGAATCACCGGTTCTGTCTCTTCTGTAACGTTCAGATCCCCCCATGTGATCTGGCGGAAACTGCTGTGAATATTCACCTTATGAAATGTGGTATTATCTCCGGTAGCATTGGATTCCAGATATTTAGTAATACCTTGTTCTTTGGCAGCTTCTCTGTCATAAAGTATGTCATGGAAATACTTCACAAAGGAAAGCTTCTCTTTTGCATAAGTTTTCTCACTCCAGATAATTCTGGTATAATACCGGATCGTGCCTTCCTCCTCTGTATCCAGAAGAATAACAAGCATATATTCTGCATCCTTTTGAATCAGATCCTTTAGTGCCACAGTACACTTTATATTTCCCTCTTTATCAGCTATGGAAATATCTTTGACCGATGAATTCTCTACAAGACGGTCGCCGCTTAAACTTCGTACTTCAATCATGATTCCCTGAATGGTAAGCCCATAAGGAGTTACCCGGAAGGTAGCTTCTCTCTTCTCGCCCAACTCTGTCACAGTCTCTCTCTGATATGCAGTGTTCATGACGCCTCGATATCCATGAAGTTGATTATAGGCAATATCTGCCGTTTCCATAGTCACAACAGGCAACGTAGCTGAAGCCATCTCCATAGTCAGATTCTCATTCCCCTGATTCATGACTTTACTGATAACCACCAATGAGATCATAAAAACCAAAAATAACACAGAAAACTTAATGATTGTCTTCTTCATCTATTTCCTCCAAAAGCTTTAAAAGGGTGGGCGCAATACTCAGGTATTCCATAAGTTCATTTACATCCGTTTTTCTTTGATCCCCATTTTTATTCGGGCGCATTCCCTTCCTCTTCACCGCCCGGATCAACAGATTTTTTGGCGTATGCTCCATATCGATAAACTCCAGGATCTGAGTGTCGTAGCCTTGTCCCGCAAGAAGCTCAGCTCTCACCGCATCTGTGATCAGCGCAGACATTCGCTCTTTGATCAATCCATACTGAAGAACGGGTTTTAACGCATCACAATGAATCTGCCGGTTTACCTCATGCTGACAGCATGGCACGGCCATAATGACCTTGGCGCCCCATTTTATGGCTTTCTCCAAAGCATAATCCGTGGCAGTATCGCAGGCATGCAAGGTCACCACCATATCTACCTGATCGGTTCCCGTGTAAGTACTGATATCGCCTTTTTCAAAATGCAGCTTATCATAACCACATTTTGCAGCAAGCTCATTGCAATGATCAATGACATCTGCCTTTAAATCAAGTCCTGTCACCTGAATATCCCTACCATTTAGCACATGAAGATAATAATACATGGCAAAAGTCAGATAGGATTTACCACAGCCAAAGTCAATGATGCGAATAGTCCTGTCAGCAGGCAATTCTGTAAGCACATCTTCAATAAATTCCAGATATCGGTTGATCTGCCGAAATTTATCATACTTAGCCTTGGTCACCTTACCATCCGGAGACTGCACACCCAGTCCTATCAAGAAATCTACCGGTTTTCCTTCCTGCAGTATATATTGCTTTGTTTTATTATGGGCAAGGGTTCCCGCCTTTGCATCCAACCCACTTGCGGTAAGTTTTTTTCTCTTGATGGTCATCTTCCCTTTTTTACTCACAAGTACGGTTGCCTCCTGATCCAGGGAAACCAGCTGAGCCTGACCAAAACAAGGCAATTCCTGTCCTGTGGAACGTGCTGCCACAAGCATGCCATAAATTCGGTCTGCCACTTCCTCTACATCATAATTATGATGAAACACCTGAGTTCCCCGGTACAATGTTTCCTGAAATACCAGCCTATCCTTCAAAAGTACCGGGCGTACCTTCACCTTCGATGCTGCTTCCTTATCCTTGGAATCACTGAGCACGATTTGTACAAGCCTCTCATTCAATATATTCGCAAGCAATTCTTTCAAATCATCCATAAGTCTATCTCTCCATTAGATATTCATTATATTCTGTTTTATTCATTTTTACAACCCCTGGCCACACATTTTTCCAATTCGCTTAAAAAAATATCCGGTCATAGTATCTCATGCATACCACAACCGGATATATGTTAAAAACCTAGAATGTTTCCTCTTCGCCCGCCTTGTCTTCTCTTGTAGACTTCATTGTATAGAAGTACCTGTATCAGATCCTGCAGCCACTCCCATTTTTCAGGAGGCGTGGGGTTCTCTACACCGGCTTCTTGTTCTTCACGTTTCAAAATATTGACAATATTTCTTGCAAGTCGTTCAAGAGTGAAACGATCCGGATACTCATCATAAATCATGCTGCCTTCATAATCTATTCTGTCCAGTAGCTGGGCAACTCTGCGTTGGTATCTTCTAACCTCCAGAGGATAGAGCTGCTGAAGATATTCCAAATCCCGGATCACAGTATCCTCTCTTCTGGTACCGTAAGGTCCGGGATATGTCATGTAATAGGGTAGGATTCTACGGTCAAAGTCCATATGCACCAATCCTTTTTCTCTTAGCATATGCAAGTGCAGCATTCTTTGTTCCTGATTTGAACCGGCTATTTCAAGACATTGATCCTGGCAAGTGCCCTCTTAAGAGAAGCTTCCGCTCTCACCATGTCTATCTCTGAAGTGTGATTATGCAATCTCTCTTCTGCTCTTTGCCTGGAAGCCTCTGCGCGATTCAGATCAATTTCCTCCGGCCATTCAATGATCTCTGCCAATACGGTAATCTGTTCCGGAAGAATCTCCGCAAAACCGGCGTGGAGGGCAGCTGTTTTCTCCTCCTCTGCCTCATGAATGGTCAGGATACCCGGACTGACGATGACGGTCATGGGAATATGACCGGGCAGGACACCAATCTCACCTTCAGTAGTCGTAAACTCTACCATTTCCACTTCGTCCTCGTAGAACACCCTGTCAGGTGCTATGATACGCAGGGTAAATTTTCTGTCTTCTGCCATGTTATTCCTTTCTAGACTTGTTTCGTCCGTGCCACTACATCATCGATGCTTCCTGCGTTCAGGAAATAGCTCTCCGGGATATTGTCATGCTTTCCTTCCAAAATCTCACGGAAACCACGGATGGTCTCATTGATCGGTACGTACTTTCCTTCCAAACCGGTAAACTGACCGGCCACGAAGAACGGCTGAGACAAAAACCTCTGCACTTTACGTGCTCTGGAAACCACTAGTCTGTCTTCCTCGGACAGTTCGTCCATACCAAGTATAGCGATGATGTCCTGCAATTCCTTGTAACGTTGCAGGATCTCCTGTACTCCACGGGCAGTCTTGTAATGCTCCTCACCCACAATTCTGGGATCCAGAATACGGGAAGTAGACTCCAAAGGATCTACTGCCGGATAAATGCCCAATTCTACGATAGAACGGGATAATACGGTGGTGGCATCCAGATGGGCAAAGGTGGTAGCCGGTGCCGGGTCTGTCAAGTCATCCGCAGGTACATATACTGCCTGTACAGAAGTAATGGAACCGTTCCTGGTGGAGGTGATACGCTCCTGCAAAGCACCCATTTCGGTCTGCAGAGTAGGCTGATATCCTACTGCGGAGGGCATACGTCCAAGCAATGCAGACACTTCACTTCCGGCCTGTGTAAAACGGAAAATATTATCAATGAAAAGCAATACGTCCTTACCGCCTTTGTCACGGAAGTACTCTGCCATGGTAAGGCCGGTAAGCCCTACTCTCATTCTCGCTCCTGGGGGCTCATTCATCTGTCCGAAGACCATGGTAGTCTTATCGATAACGCCGGACTCCTGCATTTCATGATACAAGTCATTACCCTCACGGGTACGCTCTCCTACACCGGTAAATACGGAATATCCGCCGTGTTCTGTGGCAATGTTGCGGATCAGCTCCTGGATCAAAACAGTCTTACCTACACCTGCACCTCCGAACAGACCGATCTTACCACCCTTTTGATAAGGGCAAAGAAGGTCTACCACCTTGATACCGGTCTCCAGAAGCTCTGTCTCTGTGGACTGTTCTTCAAACTGGGGCGCCGGTCTGTGAATGGGCTCATAGGTTACTCCCTCCGGCGCCGGCTTATTGTCAATGGGCTTACCCAGCACATTGAAGATACGTCCCAGTGTATTCTCACCCACGGGAACGGATATGGGCGCTCCGGTAGCGATGGCTTCCATTCCTCTGATCATACCATCTGTAGGTCCCATGGCAATACATCTGACCGTGTCATCTCCCAGATGCTGGGATACTTCCACTGTCAGATCACCGCCTTTGGTGGGGATCACAATGGCCTCGTTGATCTGGGGCAGCTTCCCTTCGTCGAAACGGATATCCAGTACCGCACCGATGATCTGGGTAATCTTTCCTTTATTTGTTCCTGCCATTTTAAGTTTCCTTTCTGATTGCTAGGAGATTGCCTCTGCTCCTGCAATAATCTCTGTCAATTCCTGTGTGATAGAGCCTTGTCTTGCTCTATTATATTTCAGCGTCAGATCACTGATCATTTCCTCTGCATTACTGGTAGCATTGTCCATGGCCTGCATTCTGGCTCCGTTTTCGCTGGCAATAGCTTCCTTTAATGCACCATAGATCAGACTGGTTATATACTTGGGAATGATCATATTCAGTGCCTCTTCATCGACCGGTTCAAAATTCATAAGCCCCTTACTGCTGTCCTGCAATTGATCATCTCGGACATATCGCTCCCGTTCCACCGGAAGTAACTGAAGCAGAGTAGGCTCATGGCTCACTGTGTTTTTAAAAGCAGTATACGCCAGATAAATCTCTCCGATCTCGCCCGCACGAAACAGCTCAAGAAGTCTGTCTGAAAGTTCCATGGCTGCACGAAAGGCAGGGGCCTCTGCCAAATAAGACAGATCCTCTGCAATCTCATAACCGTTACGGGCAAGTGCTTCCCTTCCCTTGTTACCGATGGCATAAATCTGCAATTCTTCTTTTTCCCAGCCTTCGTGTCTAGTGACAAGTTTTACAATATTGGAATTGTAACCGCCTGCCAGACCACGGTTAGAGGAAATGACAATGACTGCTTTTTTCTTGGCATTGCCGGACACCAGGTATGGGTGGTCCATATCTCCTACACTGGACAGAATATGATTTACAGTCTCGTACATACAGTCAAAGTAGGTCTTGGACTTCTCCGCTTCCGTTCTGGCATGCTGCAGCTTTACCGTAGAAACCAGCTTCATGGCTTTGGTGATCTGCTGGGTGCTTTGTATGCTCCCTTTTCGACGCTTAATGTCTCGCATTGATGCCATAACTTATTCCTCTACTTAAATTGATTCCAGTTCTTCTTAAATTCTTCGATGGCTTTTTTCAGAGTAGCCTCTGTCTCTTCGCTCATCACCTTTTCCTCTGCGATACTGTTTGGCACCTCAGGGTACTTGGTATCCAGGAAATCAAAGAACTGCTTTTCAAACTCTTGTATATCCTCTACTGCCACATCCAACAGGTATTTCTTGGTTACTGCATAGATGATGACAACCTGGTACTGTACAGGCATGGGACGATACTGAGGCTGCTTTAACACTTCCTTGATACGCTCACCCTGGGCCAACTTCTCCTTGGTATCTGCATCTAATTCGGAACCAAACTGTGAGAACGCAGCCAGTTCACGATACTGTGCCAGCTCCACACGGATGGGAGCCGCAATCTTCTTCATGGCTTTGATCTGAGCAGCACCACCTACACGGGATACGGACAGACCAGCATTTACTGCAGGGCGGAAACCTGCATTAAACATTTCTGTCTCCAGATAGATCTGACCATCTGTGATGGAGATCACATTGGTAGGGATGTAGGCAGATACATCACCGGCCTGAGTCTCGATGATAGGAAGTGCTGTCAGGGAACCCCCGCCGTACTCCTCATTCATTCTGGCTGCACGCTCCAACAATCTGGAATGCAGATAGAATACATCACCGGGATAAGCCTCACGTCCGGGGGGACGACGAAGCAGCAAAGACAAAGTACGATAAGCGGTAGCATGCTTACTCAAATCGTCATACACTACCAATACGTCCTCGCCATTCTCCATCCATTCCTCGCCGATGGCACAGCCGGAATAAGGTGCAATATACTGTAGGGGTGCCAAATCACTTGCTGTGGAAACAACAACCGTGGTATAGTTCATGGCGCCGTACTCTTCCAAAGTCTTTACAATATTGGCAACGGTAGAAGCTTTCTGACCGATTGCCACATAAATACATTTTACATTCTGGCCCTTCTGGTTAATAATAGTATCAAGGGCAATGGCTGTCTTACCTGTCTGTCGGTCACCAATGATCAGCTCACGTTGTCCTCTTCCGATGGGTACCATAGAGTCGATAGCTTTGATACCTGTTTGCAGTGGGGTATCTACACTTTTTCTGGTGATAACACCACTTGCCACTCTTTCAATCTGACGATACTTGTCTGTGGCAACAGGCCCTTTGCCGTCAATGGGCTGTCCCAGTGCGTTCACAACCCTGCCTAGTAACGCATCGCCTACAGGGACCTCCACCACACGTCCTGTGGTCTTTACAATGTCCCCTTCATTAATATTCTTCTGGCTTCCCAAAAGAACCGCACCTACGTTATCCTCTTCCAGGTTCAGCACCATGCCGTATACGCCGTCCGGGAACTCTAAGAGCTCACCTTGCATGGCATTTTCCAGTCCGTGTACTCGTGCGATACCGTCAGCCACCTGGATAACCGTACCCACATCGGATACATCCAATTTCGTGGCATATCTCTTGATCTGCTCACGGATCACAGAACTTATTTCTTCTGGTCTCAAATTCATGATTCTGTAGCCTTTCTTTTTTTCTATAGCCTTGATCAGCCGGTTCTAACCAAGCTGAATCTGTAATAACTGTTTGGTCAAATCATTTAATTTACTGCGGATACTGCTATCCACTACTCTGTCTCCGATCCTTATGATCATCCCGCCGATAATCTGAGGATCCACCTGATAATGCATCTCCACGGTGCGAAAATCTGTGGTCTCGATCAATCTCGCCTGCACCTGTGCTTTCTGATCCTCAGAAAGTTCCACTGCAGTGGTCACATGGGCAATACCGATTCTCCGGACTTCTTTCACTTTATCAATGAAATACCGAAAAATCTCCCCAAGCTCACCATATCGCTCCTTAGACACCACAATCTTCAAGAATCCCGTAATTTCATCACTGGCATGTCCTGCAAAAGCCTGCTCTATCATAGCAAGCTTCTCCTGCTTGGGAATCCCCGGATGCTGCATCATCTTGTCAAAATCAGGATTTTCTTTCAGAATCTTTAAGATTCCCTCCACCTCTTCCAGAAAAAGCGTGCTTTTATCCTCTTCCATAGCGATGGTAAACAGAGCCTCTCCATATGTCTTGGATACTAGCTTAGCCATGTGTTCTCACCCATTTCTTTTAGCGTTTCATCAATCAGCTGATCCTGAACCTTCGCATCAATGGAAGCCGCCACCACCTTGCCTGCCATGAGGGATGCCACTGTGATCATTTCCTTCTTCACATCATCCGCCATCTTCTGCTTCTCTAACAAAGCCTCCGTGCGGGCTCTCTCCATGATCCGCGCAGCTTCTTCCTTGGCCTGTGCCACAATTCTGTTCTCATTGTCCAAAGCTCTGCGGCGGGCTTCACTTAAGATAGACTCAGCTTCCTGATTGATACCTTGCAGCTTCTCCTCATATTCCGCCTTCATCAAAAGAGCCTGATCCAGATTGGCCTTAGCTTCATCCAGCTCACCTTTGATCTTCTGCTTACGGTCATTTAACATCTTCCGCGCCGGATTGAACAGGAAGTAGCTCATGAGTGTGAACAGGATAAAGACTGCGATCAGCGTCAGCACAGAATCTGCCAGAAGCTGCCAGTCAAGGCCAAACATTCTGTCATAAGTCTCGCCTCCGGTTAATAGTATCATTTCCTGTCTCCTTTCCGGCTTCTTACCACAACAGCGGTTTTACGAACAATAACAGGATCGCGATCAACAGACCATACAAACCTGTGGTCTCTGCTACTGCCTGACCAAGAAGCATGGTAGAAGTAATAGCGGACTTAGCACCCGGGTTACGTCCTACTGCTGCGGCAGCATGTCCTGCTGCGATACCCTGTCCTACACCGGGTCCGATACCGGCGATTACTGCCAGACCTGCACCGATTGCAGAACATCCTAAAATAAAGCTTTCATTAAATTCCATTGTAATTTCCTCCTGATTTTTATAAATTAAGTATTGAATGTTAACGGTTATTCAGTTTCTCCGATGGCATTATTAATATAAGTCATAGTTAGCATACAGAATACATACGTCTGAATAGCTCCGGAGAACAGATCAAAATACACATGCAGTGCAGCAGGCCATATGGCAGCAATCCAGCCAAGCAGTCCGTACACCAGCGTCATCATAATGGTACCGGACAAAATATTGGCAAACAAACGCAACGACAGCGAAATCGGCACTGCAATTTCACTGATCACATTAATGGGCAGCCATACAGGAAGCCATGGCGGCAGCGGCGAACACATATCTTTCCAGATATCCTTAGGCTTCTGATACTTAAACTGATTATAATGAATCAATATAAATGTCAGTACACCTAACGGAAACGTGACACCATAATCTGCGGTAGGCGGACGTAATCCCAACAAACCTGAAATATTACTGAACAGAATAAAGATAAAAACCGTGCCAATATAATTATAATACTTGGCCGCATTCTTACCTATGGTCATATCTACCATGCCGTCCAGTTTCTCCACGATCAGCTCTACTACATTCTGAAAACCGCCGGGCACCTCTGTCCCTTTCCTCATGACGCTTCCCGCCACAATAGAAAAGCTGATCAAGATGATCATCACGATCATCAGACACACATGTGTCGTTGTTATCCACACTTCATGGCCAAAGAAACTGTATTTAAACACGCCATGCACCATTACATCAATATCTGAGGATGCGGATAACAAGATTCCATGCTCCATACCTTCACCTCCCTTATCTTAAGATAGCGATTCTACTTTTTTCTTCACAGATTTACTTCCTCCGGATTACCTTCTTCCTTAATCGGCATCGGTTCCGGCTCCGGATCTGTCTCCTGAAAATAATAATTGGTTAATTTATGAGTAATCGGCTGCATAAGCGCCGTTACCTTCATGCTCATATACCCCAAAAACACCACCAGCGGATTCATGACCTTCGTCATAATAATGATTAACATAATGAGCACAATTAATACATATCTGATCCCATAACCTTTAAAAATCATCTTTACCGCTGCTTCCCCCTGGTCAAGAGAACGATCCAAGGTTCTGTACATATGGATGGCTGACAACATGGCCAGGACCACACCAAACCAAAGGCTCAAAGAATAATCCCACTGATTCTGAAGGATTTTGAGTCCCGCAAAAGCGCAAAGCACTCCTAAGACTTGGCACAAAAGACCGAAAAAAAGCATTCCTATATGCATTTCCAAAAGGGTTCTGTTTTTCTTTCTCAGAACTTCTTTCCAATTCATAACTTACTCTGCTCTTCCTTTCCCTTTACTGCCTTCTCTTTTTCTATCTTATCCTTCCCTGCAGGTGCACTGTAGATACTCTTGGCCATGCGATAAATATTTTGCCCGCCTGCAATGGCTCCCACCACAAAAAGTATCATGGTAAAATAACCTTTTTCAAACTTCCTGTCAAGCCAAATCCCTAAGATTGTCATCATAGCAATGGGTACAACCATATTGATACCAAATTGCAGAAGCATGGTTAGAGACTGATATACGGTTCTGTCATAAAGTTTATCCTTCTTCATCGCACAACTCCTCTCTGCCAGTCTTCGTCCATGGCAACACCATCGTTAAGATTCTGCTAAGATAAATTATATCCAAAAAAAATGAAATTGTCCAGCCATATGAGCTGGACTATCATAAAATTTATCTAAATTTTCTAAAAATTGTTATTTCATGGAAATAGTTTAGCCAGAGAGGATGCTTGAATGAGCGCGTGAAAAACGCGCCCCATTCCGCAATTTCATCAGGGCTTTTAAGAAAAAGTACGGGGCACCTCCATCACAGAATATTGCCATCTAAAAAGCCTAGTAAAAAATATGGCCCCCAATGGATATCCCGGTCAACCCTTCAATGGGCGTTCTAAAGAAGAGGCAATTTCCCACATTGGTGACGCCACTCATAGCCTCATCTGCTGCACGGTAACATTTCTCCGTAGCCTTGTCCTGGGCAAGTGCCAACTCCAGTCGTCCGCTTGCCACCGGCGAGAACTGTCTGTTCTGGTAGATGACTCCCACAATCGTATTAGGGAACTTGGCACTGAGCAGCCGGTTGATCACCACTGCCCCTACAGCCACTTGCCCTTCATACGGTTCACCGCCTGCTTCGCAGTAGATCAGATTGGCCAGAAGCTTTCTGTCACTTTCTTCGAAGGTCACTTCGGAGATATCCCTCCATTGGCCCTGAGCAGCCGCCTGTGATATGGCGATTTCTTCGGCCAGTTTCTTTTTCAGGGTTTTCAGATCCTGTTCTTTTTTCTTAATCTCTGCCTCGTATGCAAGGGCTTGTGCTTCTGCATCCGAAATCTGCTCAGCATACTGACTGATAGACCGGGAAGTCTTGTTGATCAGTCCGGATACACGGCTTTTTTCGTTCTCTGCCTGTTGCTTCAAGCCGTCCAGCTCTATCTTCTCATTTTGAAGCCTTGCTTCTTCCGTCTCGATAAACTGACGATTGGCTTCATAATCATCCAGCATCATGCGGTCATATTCTGCTATCCGCTCAAAGTAGTCTGCCGCATTCAAGAACTCTGCCAGATTTTCTGCCGAAAAGAACGCCTCGATATAAGACTTCTCACCACTCTCATACATATAGCGTATTCTGGTCTTCATGCTGGCATACTGCTGTACCTCTGTCTGCCTGGCTTGCTCCAACGAAACCTGAGTGTCTACGATTTCCTGCTCCTTCACAGCAATCTGATTCTCCAGACTGGTCAGATTATTGCTAACTTCCGTAAGCTCACTGTTTAAATTGCTCAATTGGCCTTTCAGACTGCTTTGCTGGCCTTTCAGTTTTTCAAGCTCATCCTGCTTGTCATCCAGCTTCCCTTCCAGTTCGTTCTTTTCTTTCTCAGTCTTATCAATCTTCTGCTGCGTAGTAGAGGCATAAGAAGACACAGGAAAAGCCCCTGCTGTCACTGACACCAGAACGATCATTGCCACGATTCTTCTCATCTTTTTCATTGCGGTTAAACTTCTTCTCACGCCGCTTACTACCTTGCCTTTCTAACTTCAAATCTACACTTCCAATTTAATATCCCTGCCGCTGCGGCTATACTTTATGTATTCAACCCCTGCCGCGTCAAACATCCGCTTGGATGCCACATTGGCCGGCGTTCCCTTATACTTGTCGCTTTTATATACCACCGTTTTGATTCCTGCCTGAATGATCGCCTTGGCGCACTCATTGCAGGGGAACAATGACACGTAAAGCTTGGTTCCCTCTAACGAACCGCCCCTATAATTCAAAATAGCATTCAACTCACTGTGGGTCACAAAAGCATACTTGGTCTCAAGCATGCCGCCGTCTCTCTCCCAAGGGAACTCATCATCCGAGCATCCACTGGGAAATCCATTGTAACCCATGGAAAGAATCTTGTTGTCATCGCTGACAATGCAGGCTCCCACCTGGGTATTGGGGTCCTTTGACCGCATACCGGCCAAGGATGCCACTCCCATAAAATATTCATCCCAACTGATATAATCTTCTCTCTTACCGCCCATACTCTACTCCTACTTGGTTCCGAAAATACGGTCTCCTGCATCGCCCAGACCGGGAACAATATAACCATGGTCATTTAGTTTCTCATCCAGTGCACCAATGTACATGTCCACATCCGGGTGACACTCCTTCATCTTGTCCACACCTTCCGGAGCAGCAATAATGCACATAAAATGTATATTCTTACATCCCTTGTCCTTTAACATCTGGATCGCAGCCACAGAAGAACCGCCGGTTGCCAGCATGGGATCTACCACAAACACTTCACGCTCCGCACAGTCTGAAGGTAGTTTACAATAATACTCCACAGGATTCAAAGTCTCAGGATCACGATACAGGCCAATATGTCCTATCTTCGCAGCAGGGATCAACTGTAATACACCATCTACCATTCCCAAGCCGGCTCTCAATATCGGCACGATAGCCATCTTCTTACCACGCAGTTCCTTAGCCATGGTCTTGCAGATGGGAGTCTCAATCTCCACATCCTCCAGCTTCAGATCTCTGGTGGCTTCATAACAGATCAGCATGGCAATCTCACCAATGGCCTGTCTGAAATCCTTGGTACCGGTCTCTTTCTTTCTGATCAATCCGATCTTGTGCTGAATCAACGGGTGATCCATTACTACTACTTTAGCCATGTTACTTTCCTCCTTGAAGTACTTTTATTTCTCGATCAAATCAATTCTTCTCTGATGCCTTTCCTCATTGGAAAATGCAGTGCCCAAAAAGGTATCTACTATTTCATATGCCAGATTTTCACCCACAATTCCTGCACCCATTGCCAGTACGTTGGCATTGTTATGAAGCCTTGTCATTTTGGCAGATAAGCTATCACTGCACAGTGCGCAGCGAACACCGGGAACTTTATTGGCAGTAATACTGATACCAATACCCGTGGTACAGATCACAATTCCCTTCTCGCACTCTCCATTAGCCACAGCTTCTGCTGCCGCCCTTCCGAAAATAGGATAATCGCAGGATTCCTTGCTGTAACATCCCATATCCTTACAATCAATTCCCTGCTTATTCAGATGTGCCTTTACCTTTTCTTTTAAATCAAATCCACCATGATCACATCCAATTGCTATCATTCTTGTCTCCTCCATATCTGGTTGTCTGATTCTTCCAGTCACCCTTTTGTTTATCTTATCATATCCTTGTATTTTACACAAGATTAGATTGTCAGATCTACTACATTATGTCCTGCTGCTTTTAAAAGTCGATTCATGATTGCCTGTCCATATCCCTGTGTATCAAAAGCCTCGGAATAGATTTTGGTAACATTCTCATCATCAAACTCTCTCAGAATAGTATATAGGTGCTTTCCGATGCTAAGTTCATCTTCACGGCTGCCCACGCTTTTCACCACCTGTGCACGATAGTTGATAAGCATCTCCTGCGTACCGATGACTCCTGTCTTCTCACCTGCCAGATCCGCCTTCTTCGCCTCGCTGTTGATATACTCTACAACCACCTCTCTGGGGCCTTTGACGATAGTCAGTTCTCCTTTGGGGGCATAATGGCGGTACTTCATTCCGGGAGCCTTGGGAACCTGTCCACTGTCAGCTCTTAATATGGTCACATCTGTCTCCACTTCCCCCAATACTTCAGACAACATTTTCTGCGTAATGAATCCCGGGCGCAAAATCTGTGGCGGAGACACTGTTAAGTCAATAATGGTAGATTCCAGACCAATTCCCACCTCTCCGCCATCAATAATCATATCTATCCTTCCATCCATGTCCTCAGCCACATACTTAGCCTGGGTAGGACTTGGCTTACCGGAGATGTTGGCACTTGGAGCCGCCACGAAACCACCTGCATATGCGATCAGCTTTTGGGCTACCTTGTGAGAAGGCATCCGCACCGCTACAGTATCCAGACCACCGGTGGTCTCATAGGGAACCATCTGTGATTTGGGCAGGATCATGGTAAGGGGCCCCGGCCAGAAAGCTCCGGCGATCTTCTCAGCATCTTCGGATACTTGCTCCACGATTTGATAAATATCCTCCCATTTACAGATGTGGACGATCAGCGGATTGTCGGAAGGCCTTCCCTTCGCCGCATAAATCTTGCGTGAAGAATCCCTGTTCAGCGCATTTCCGCCCAAACCGTACACTGTCTCTGTGGGAAAAGCCACCAATCCCCCCCTCTTCAGAATCTCTCCCGCTTCCTGTAACAATGATTCGATACTATCTTCCTCTATATTTTCTTCCTTTATGGTTATCATTCTCGTTTCCATTTTATTATATGCCACTTTCCATCCTCTTTCTCATAAAGTATTGAGATATTGCAATATACCCAGATGAATCGCCCACGCCAGCTTCTCCTGATACAGCGGATCACATAGCTTAGCTGCCTCTTCGGAATTTGACAAAAAACCACACTCAACAATCACTATGGGCGTAGCAGTCTTCTTCAGAAGATAATAACTGTCATTGGCCTTTACCTGCCTGTGGTTCTGAGGATCAATATCTTCTACCAGACGCTCCTGAATCAGCTCAGCCAACGCCTTTCCCTCTACACTGGTGTCATAGTAAAACACCTGTGCACCATGGACATATTCTTCCGGATAGCTGTTCTGGTGAATACTCACCGTCAAAGTAGGATCTGTCTGTTCAATGATACTGACACGCTGCTTCATGTCCTGCACCTTTTTATTGGAGGCATTCTCATCATACAGACCTCCCTCTGTCTCTCTGGTAAGAACCACCTCTACATCATTGGCTTCCAGAAATTGCTTTACTAAAAGGGCTACCTTCAGATTGATATCCTTTTCCAAAGCACCATTGATGCCTACCTTACCCGGATCACTGCCGCCATGTCCTGCATCTATGACCACGCAGGACTTCTGCACCTTCGCCTGCTCTCCCACCTGCACTGCCCCTGAGGCAGTATACTCAGCCGCCTCTTTAGACAACACCAATATGGATACTACAAGCAGACACCCCATGACCATAGATAACAGTTTATCCTGGAATTTACTCATACACTTACTTTCCCGGGAGAATCTGCGTTACTGTAAACAGTAAAAAAACTCCCGGCTCCCTTACAAAGACTTTGTATAGTATATGAGATATTTCTCACAAAAAATAACTTATTGACTTACATATCCACGAATCAGGTTCCAGACGCTCTCAGTACCATATCCCAGTCTCCACACTGCCACACCGGCAATATTCTGTGCTGCCATCACACCAAGCTTGGCTGCAATCGACTCTTCATCCTCCAGCCACAATTGATATTTCACCGATCCACTGGTCCACTCCGCATAATTCTGACAGGTCTCATTATCCCACACAGGAGTCAGCTTCAGTCTTGCAACAAAATCTGCCGTATTGTTCAGCGTCAGATAATCATCTGTCACCTTTGTACCATCAGTTTTCCAAAGAATCGTGTAAAAAGGAAGAGCATTCATCAGCTTATTCGCCGGTACATCTTCCAACGCCTTGGCGATTCCATTGCTGACAAAACCGATACTGGCCACACTTCCGGGATTACCGCTTCCGCGCCAGTGTTCATCATACCCCATGATAATCACATAATCAGCCACTTTTCCCTGAACATCTAATCGATAATAATCTCTAAAATCATACGGCACATAATTATCAATAGACAAGGTCAGGCCATTCTTCCTGCATTCCACAGAAAGTTCCCTCACAAACTGTGCATAATGCGGACCTGAGTCCTCTGTAATTTTCTCAAAATCAAGATTTACACCATCCAGCCCCAAGGTAAGAGCTGTGGTTATCATATTCCCCACAAGACGCTGTCTGGTGGAAGTCTTAGAAAGTACAGCCAATACACTGACAGAAGAACCGGTATCAAGGTTGTAGTTAAAATCATCCCACACGCCCCAGACCTTCAATCCCATTGCATGGGCGCGATCCACATAATCCTTGGAAGCATAGCTTCTGAAATTCCCTTCTTCATCATTTAGACTAAACCATGTAGGGGCGATTACATTCATGCCGTTTGCTCCAGCCACTGTACTTTCAAGCGTACTGTTACCTCCTACACCGCCGATAGCATGCCACCCCAGGCTCACCTTGCCTTCCATGGCCCTGGAAGTATATTCCGGCTCCACATAATCAGTCACTGGAATCTCCTGCACTGTATCTGTCTGTCCCTGTGATGCCAACGAAAGCATCTTAATCTCTACATAACCAATGATCGAATCCTCAGTCTTTACTTTGCACCAAGTCTCCATTTTATCCAATATTTCTACAGTTGCACCTGCCTTAAGATCACAGAGAATCGGACTCTTGATACCACCTCTCAGACGTACCTGACTATCCTTCTTCAATGTATCCACTTCTCTTACGCTCCACTGGGTATACACCTGCACATGGTGATCAAAAATCTCCACGGAGTAATTGGTAAACCTTCTGACATAATCGGCTGCCACATAAATCTGATCGTTCTCCTCAAACACTGCTACATATCCCAATTCTTGCGTCTGCGGTGTTTCATTCACAGCGCCCTTAGAGTTCACAATGCTTCCTCCCATGGAAACACTGATGATCTCCACTGCAGTTGTATATAAAAGCAGATCCTCCGTATAATCCACATAAAATCCTTCATTCAAATATCGATGTACCGTATCCAGATCAAAATAGCATATGCCATTTCTAAGGATTGCTTTCTTGGCTATCATATCATCCTGCAGCACAATCGCCAACTGATCACCGGTCACGCCAAAATATTCATCCAAATCTGCTCTTTCCGTGGAGTATGAATACTTTTCATACAACATACTTCCCACCGTTACAGCTCCGATCACCAGAATCAAAAACACAGCGACCAATACAGGTATTATCTTTTTCTTCATCTTCTCTGCCCTTTTCTCTTGTTATTCAAAAGGTGTTTGCACACCATAACTTTAGGTATATCCCGGCAGGCGTCTATGGTACGCCTGCCGTCAAAACGGATCATCCTAATAA
This sequence comes from Lachnospiraceae bacterium, assembly GCA_017559435.1. Lineage (GTDB taxonomy): Bacteria > Bacillota > Clostridia > Lachnospirales > Lachnospiraceae > Acetatifactor. The sequence continues at coordinate 3,816 of JAFYSG010000053.1, read as the reverse complement.
TTATAACAGACTCTGAAGCTATCGTCATCATCAAATTTAAAAATTTTTACACGATTTCACATAAGAGAGGCATTCCATATATGTTCTCCCGTTCAGGCTTGTGGACCAAAAGTATTTGTGAATATATTAAATCCAAGCCTACTAAACTGACAATGACCATATCCTCTTTGTAGAGATGCTGCGGCTGCGCAAAAAATAAAAAATATACTTTTCCTAAATGATTAAAATGAATTATAAACGTTAAAATAAATAAAGTGTGGAATAAAGTATCGACACAAGCACGTACACTTGTAAGACATCCTTATATCTCCATGTCAGATTGCAAAAATCTGACATATAATATATCAGAAACTCATGTCTTCTGATATAGAGTCTGCAAAACGGTTCACCTGTCTACACTTCCTGCGTACGTCAGAAACTATAGAAGCACGATTCCCAAAAGCAAACCTCTAAGGACTAGACGGAACAATCCGTTCCTGCGATATACTGACCTGCCAAGCAGGAGAATATCATAAACCTCCCTCCGGCGCTGTTTACCGGAAACATCTCTGCTTGCATTATATCCCAGATATAGGTCTTTGACAAGACCTATAAATATTAAAAATCTTTAAACTTTAGAACCCCTCTTGACTTAAGACGCTCGAAAGTATAATATACTTTTAGCCAATGTTAAAATAATCTATTGCATACCACTCAGCAGCCGTAAGGCTTTAGAAAGGAAAGGTTGCTTATGAAAATAGAAAAAGTAAATGATAATCAAATCCGCTGTACACTGACCAGAGAAGACCTGGCCAGCCGACAGCTTAAGATCAGCGAGCTTGCTTACGGCACTGAGAAGGCCAAGAGCCTGTTTCGCGATATGATGCAACAGGCCAATTATGAATTTGGCTTTGAAGCTGAAGACATTCCCTTGATGATAGAAGCCATTCCGCTGAACGCCGAATGCATCGTACTCATTATTACAAAAGTGGAAGACCCGGAGGAACTGGATACCAGATTCTCCAGATTTGCCCCTTCAAGTGATGACTATGATGAAGAATATGACGAGGTATCAAGCGAGCAGTCAGAAGCCTCTGATGATGTCATGGAGTTATTCCGCAAGCTTTCAGAGAATCACAAGTCCTCTTCTGAGAACAATCGGAAAATTGCCAAAGAAGAAAAGGCACCTACACCCGTCCAGACTGACCGTATTTTCAGAATGGACTCCATCCAGGCAGTTATGTCCGCAGCCAAAGTGGCCGGAGCATCTTACTACGGTGAAAGCGCCCTGTATAAGGAAGATCATACCGGCAAATACCTATTGATACTGTCTCAGGGGGAGATGACATCAGAAGAATTCAACAAAATCAGCAATGTATTGTCAGAATACGGATCCCTCTGTAAGAATCTGACCACCGGTCAATCTTATCTGGAGGAACATTATGCAGCGTTGATCCGTGAAAGTGCCCTTCAATCGCTGTCTTGCAGTACCCACTAACAGTAAGTGACACCCTTTTCATCTTTACAGCCAATAAAACAGCCCCGGTCAGGTTTTCTGCTCGTTTTACGAATCAGACCCTTGTCCGGGGCGTTTTTATAGGCTTATATCACTTAGACTGCCTCTATAGCTGCCATCAAAGCATCAACATCAATACCGTGAACCATAGCTGCTTCTTCCAGAGATTCTGCCTGTGCGGAGGGACATCCAAGGCAATGCATGCCTGCTTCCAACAGAACAGGTGCCACAGCGGGGTTCGCTCTCAGGATTTCACCGATTGTCATGTCTTTGGTAACTTTACTCATGAGGTATTCTCCTTTCTATTCCATTTGTTCCATTTGTTCCTCTTGACGCATAACTTCATGCATCTTTAGTATAATACTTTTCCCGCGATCTGGCAAGTTATTCCGAAAAAGTTCTGTTCTTTGAATTGTATCTTTTCCCGTACTGTACTTAAAAAAGTACACTCCCAGCCTTGACTATCAGGCTTATTTTTCATATAATAAAATCAGGAACTTGAAAGTATTATAAACTTTTTCCAATATCACAAAATTTACAGGAGGCTATTTCAAATGAGACCAGTTGAATCAGATTTTGTACGTGGCAAATGGGACAAAGAAGTCAATGTTCGTGACTTTATCCAGAAGAACTATCATCCTTATGATGGCGACGAGTCCTTCCTTGCTGACGCTACACAGAACACCAAAGACTTATGGGCGCAGGTACTTGAACTGCAGAAGCAGGAGAGAGAAGCAGGCGGCGTTCTTGATATGGACACCAAGGTTGTTTCTACTATTACTTCCCACGGCCCCGGCTACTTAGACAAGAGCAAAGAGACCATTGTTGGTTTCCAGACTGACAAGCCTTTCAAGCGTTCCCTGCAGCCTTACGGCGGTATCCGTATGGCAGAGAAAGCTTGCTCTGACAACGGCTACGAAGTTGATCCCGAGATCAGCGAATTCTTCTCTACCCACAGAAAGACACACAACGCAGGTTGTTTCGATGCTTACAACGCTGAGATGAGATCTTGCCGTACTTCCCACATCATCACAGGTCTTCCTGATGCTTACGGACGCGGACGTATCATCGGCGACTACAGACGTGTAGCTCTGTACGGTATCGACAGACTGATCGAGGACAAGCAGGCTCAGAAGGATTCCACCGGCCGTGTTATGACCGATGACGTGATCCGTCTGCGTGAAGAGATCTCCGAGCAGATCGTTGCTCTGAAGATGATGAAAGAAATGGCTGCTTCTTACGGCTGTGATATTTCCAAACCCGCTGAGAACGTACAGGAAGCTATCCAGGCATTATACTTCGGATATCTGTGCGCAGTTAAGGAGCAGAACGGTGCAGCTATGTCCCTTGGACGCACCTCTACCTTCCTTGATATTTATGCCGAAAGAGACCTTGCTAACGGTACCTTTACCGAAGAGCAGATCCAGGAATTTGTTGACCACTTTATCATGAAGCTGCGTCTGGTTAAATTTGCTCGTACTCCTGAGTACAACCAGATCTTCGCAGGTGACCCTGTATGGGTAACTGAGTCCTTAGCAGGTGTTGGTGTAGACGGCCGTCATCTGGTTACCAAGATGAGCTTCCGTTATCTGCACACCCTGACCAACTTAGGACCTTCTCCCGAGCCTAACCTGACTGTTCTGTGGTCTCCCAGACTTCCTGAGGCTTGGAAGAGATACTGTGCTAAGATGTCCATCGAGACTTCTTCCATCCAGTATGAGAACGACGAGCTTATGAGACATGACCACGGTGATGACTACGGTATCGCTTGCTGCGTATCTTCCATGGTTATCGGTAAAGAAATGCAGTTCTTCGGTGCTCGCGCTAACCTGGCTAAGTGTCTGTTGTACGCTTTGAACGGTGGTGTGGACGAAGTAACCAAGAAACAGGTTGGACCTAAGTATCGTCCTGTAGTTGGCGACGTTCTTGAGTACAATGATGTTATGGATAAGTTCATCGACATGATGGAGTGGCAGGCTGACGTTTACGTTAACACCCTGAACATCATCCACTACATGCATGACAAGTACTGCTACGAGAGAGCAGAGATGGCTCTTCATGACAGAGACGTTAAGCGTTACTTCGCAACCGGTGTTGCAGGTCTGTCCATCGTAGCCGACTCCCTGTCCGCTATCAAGTACGCTAAGGTAGAAGTGATCCGTGACGAAGACGGCGTTATCGTTGACTTCAAGACAACCGGCGACTTCCCTAAATATGGTAACGACGATGACCGTGTAGACGATCTCGCTCGTGATCTTGTTAAGAGATTTATGACAATGATCAGAAGACACCACACTTACAGAGATGGTTTCCCAACAACA
>JAFYSG010000003.1 GCA_017559435.1 Lachnospiraceae bacterium | reverse complement strand
GGAGTTCTTCAAAGCCCTCTGCTTTCTCAAAGGACACAACCCTTCTGATCCAGTCAATCCATAAACAGAATACCTTCATAATTTCTTACCCTCTTGTCGCAAAAAGCCCCACATCACTGTGAGGCTTTCATGCAATGTTTTGTTTTGCTTATTACATTCACATGAAGCAAACAGCGCTACTGTAATCCGATAATGTACAAAAATAGTGCCAATCCAGGCATAATTGTCCAACCTATATATCTGCCTGTTATTTCCCAGTCAGAAGGCTCTGCATAGTCTGGATCTTTAATCTGGAATGACAGATTCAATCTGAACAGCTCATCGGCATATAAGATGGTTACAGCCGTTATCACGGAAATCACCAAAGCGTAGACCCACGCCTGCCAATCACCCTTATGCGTAAGCTCGGGTCCTTCCACAAGCTTGATAATTGTTTTTACGGAAGGTTCCATTGGATCAACAATATTTCCATCACCATCAATGATTGTCCCATCGCTCATCGTTGCCGTAATAGTAATATTGGCATCCGTTCCATCTTCATTCACCATGATCCAGATATCATCTGTATTTCCCCAATGCAAGAATCCGCCACGGAATAGAATTTCTTCTCCAGCGGTAACCTCCACACCGGTCATTTCTCCGGCCCAACTTTCTTCCTTCGGAATCGCAGAAGGATCTTTCTTAACCTTGTAAGGGCCATAGTTTCTATCACCGGCTTGGAAAGTCACTGTATTATCCGTTGTAACAACAAACTTACAGATATCACCCTGAATCTTTCCTGAGTAAACCGTGTTTCCATTTTCCTGAGACACTTCAAAAATCTTATCCATGTAAAGGAATCCGATATTGGAAGTAGCCTTGGCGTAAAGAATACCAAAGATAATGGCCATGGCAACCAGCAGAATCAGTATTCCTTTTTGATATCGATTCAGTTCCTTAATCTTTTCCATGCCGTCATCATCCTTTTCATTCTAATCAGGGAAATATCTGACCGCCGTTAGGATCATAAATGTACTCGCTGCCATCTACTGCTTCAGCAGTTGCCCCATCCAACACCTTCCAATGGTGCAGGAGCATTCTGTGCAGGTATCCCAGGGAATCCGTAGCCTCCAGATAAATACCAAGCTCATCGCCTTCTACTGCATCACATTCCATCTTGTATTCGTCATACCAGTAGACTCCGTTGGGATAGGCTTCGTAATTCAGAACTTTCTCCGTAATATCTTCCTTATTGATCTGCTTGCCATTCAGTTCCGTAACAAGAACAAAGCTTTCAAACTTTACATCCGGAGTCTGTACTGTGGGACTGCAGTTAATGTTAATATGACCGTTCAGTGTATATTTTTCTTCCGAGAAAGTGGCTTGCCCGGAAATATCACTGTAATAAAGGCTGGGGATTCTGTTTCCCCATAGATATTCTACCTGGATCTCAGACAGATATTGAGTCTGGGTACCAGCTGCCGTGTCAATCGTCATAAGCATCTGTTCGCCCATATTATAAAGATCCACGGGAATAGTGCCTGTAAAATTGTTTCCGGTTCTGGAAAGCTCTGTATTACGGCCATTGATGGAAACCTGAATCGTCATGTCATCAGAAATGAGTTTGGGGAGAAGCTTTACAGTGACATCAATGGTGTGATCTTCCAGATTGATTTCTCCGTACTCTGCTTCCATACCAGAAAGGAGGCTCGCTTCTTCTCTCAGTTTCTCATCCACATTCTGATAGATTTCGTTTACATCGGTCATGATGCGGTCATATTGGCGATCCAGCAGATAATCCAATTGTTCTATCCGGCTATCCAATGCGCTGATTTTATAAACACAAGCACATAAGGCGATTGCGAGAATCACAACGCAAGCCTGGAGGGATTTGACTTTCTTTTCCATACGCGGTCTCCCATCTTAGAAAATACCCGGAATCAGATGCGCAAGCCAGAGGCCTATGGCAAAAGAGGCTGTATTGGCAACCAGCGCATAGGTAACACCTCTGCGATTGACCTTCTCTTTTTCACTGTAACGATGCAGGACTGCCTTATATGTAATTGCTTCAATGGCAAAGACTAGGATCTCCATACAAATAAACGCAAAGGTAAAGCCCATTGATCCGGAACGATAGTTGATGATATTCAGCGCAACATTCAAAACGACCTGGGTAATGACATTTACAATTGCCAGGAACCCAAGTGCCTTCTTCTCCCGATACCCAAAGAGGAGCGCAATGGCCAGCTCAAGAGCAATAGTAAGGACGATTCTTGCAACCAGTGAGATCACTTCCCAAGTGTAGTCATAGCTCTGGCGGGCAGTAATTGGGCTGGTAGCATATTCAGAAAGGTCAACAGAGAAGTAGCTGTCAAAGGCATACCGCTCATAAATATCGCTTACATAGAAGGAATCTGTCTCAGGGAAATACAGCAGAATCTTAAAAGGAGTCGGCGGATAATAGGTCCAGTTCAGCTGATTGGTTTCGGAGCAATCCCACCATTCCTGCAGAAAGTAGTAGCCGTCTGTATCTTCATAAGCAATGAACTTCTCCCAGATGGGCTTTTCACTTTCCGGCTTCCAATCACGGTACTCTTCATAACCATCCCAGGCAGTCGCGGGACCTGTAGATCTCCGCTCAGAAAGAAGGGTTCCGTAATAGGTTTCGCCCTTAATTCCGGTAAAAGTAATACGCACAGAGGGTTTGGGACCAATATCGGCCTTAGCTGTGACCGGCAGATTGAGAACCAAAATCAAACAAATCAAAAGAGATAACACTTTTCGCAGCATCACAGCACACCTCTCTTTCAGTCACTTACAACTTCCACGCTGTATGCGATCATTTCTTCATACTTATCTTCCTTACAGGCTTCGATCACCACGGTATCACCCAGTTCTGCATCGTAATCTCGGCAATTATCACTAATCCAGAACATCTCGACTGTTCCGTCGTCCTGTTCAATCGTGATGTAGGGATGGCCCTTGTAATCATACTGGTTAACTTTGGCCATGGCACGATCCTGTACTGTGCCATAGAAAACCTGATACGATCCTGCTTCCGGCTTTCCTGTAAAAATAAATATTGCAGCTCCGATGACTACCATGCCAATACAGAACGCTCCGGAGATCCACATTGCAGATTCTGCAAAGAGATCTTTCTTATTGCGGATGGCAATCAAGAATGCAGGAATTAATAGCAGTAAGGACCAGAAGATCGTGATATGTAATCCCGTTGTTCCATTGGACCAGGTTGGCAATCCTAGGAAGTTTAAAACGATGTCGCCCAAACACTTTCCATTCAGTATGGGAAGATTGCAGCACCAAGCTAAAGCAAGCACAACAAGCAATAACGAAATAGAACCTTTACCCAGCGTCTTTTTCATATCACAATCACCTGCCTTACTTCAATCGAATTCAAAAGTCATTTCCTAACTACATACATATGACCGTATTGCTTCAGATACTGTTTAATCATCTCCGGGTCCATTTCGGTAACGATTTTCCGTGCGTTGTGGCGTCGGGTAATGTACTGATCGTTACCAGTTGTGACGTATCCGGTCAACTGGTCAAAAGGCTCATATCCAGCTTCTTCAATAGCCAGATACACTTCACTGATAGCCGCCATAAAAGCAGCATCCAGAGAAGAGTCTTGATATTTAGCTGTATCATCTCTTAACAACAGTGCTTCTCTTTTGGCTTCCATTTTCTATCCTCTTTGCAACAGTTTTGTTCTAATTAGTTTATATTAATTATATCATATCTTCATATCGCGTACAAATGTCTGCAGCTAATATTTATGTAATGTTTACATTTCTTGGAGATTACTTTTCAGGAGAAACCTCTGTCACATTCACAACAATGTCGCTAAAGGTATTCTGAATTTCTTCTGCAGAACCACAGGCAAAATCTTCATAGAAAATAAATGTACCGGTAGCAGATACCGTGTGATCTTCTCCCAGCGTAAAGGTGACGGCCACAGGAGCTGTGTCTTCATAGACATAGATGTAGATTACATTCTCCGTTGCATTTTCACTGACAAAGGTTTTGCCAACCGTGCAGACACTGGAAGCCGCTAAATTCTCAACACCACTCATGGCGTTGATCTGGCTCATAAGGGATGCCATAACCCGCTGAGTCAGATAGTTTTTCAGTTCATCAGAGGCATCGCCTAAATTTCCCAGCTCTGCCATGCCCATAAGTGTATCTTCCGGAACAGAAATCGCATAAACAGC
>JAFYSG010000052.1 GCA_017559435.1 Lachnospiraceae bacterium | reverse complement strand
TGGTCATGTCTACAGCACTGAATACAAAATCAACTTCTGCAGCAACCTTTTCTACTTCATTAACATTCATTACCATAATATCTTTTACAGTTTCCGGCATCGGTGTGGTCATTTTCCAACGATCACCTACAGCTTCCGCATAGGTCTTGCCTGCGGAACGAGGGCTTGCTGCAATGGTGGTCACCTCAAACCAAGGGTGATTCTCCAAAAGAGCGATAAATCTCTGTCCTACCATTCCGGTACCGCCAAGGATACCTACTTTTAACTTTTCATTCATAATAAAATCCTCCATATTAAACCGACATAATTTTGGTCTATTATTATAGTATTACGTTTTATAAAGTTACGGCTTACTGTTGATGTGAAATCACTCAGCAAGATATTCCCGACTGATCCGGATCACTTCTTTCATGGCTTCCGGTCCCGGTGCACCGATTGTAAGACGCTTCTCCACGCAAGTTTTCAAAGAAACCGCATCGTAAATATCGTCCTCAAAGATATCACTGATGCTCTTAAGTTCATCCAGCCCCAGCGCATCAATGGAAGTATTCTTCTCGATACAGTAAAGCACCAATCTACCGATAATACCGTGTGCATCTCTGAAAGGCACTCCTTTGTTCACCAGATAATCAGCTGCATCGGTGGCATTGGTAAAGCCATTCATGGCACTTGCCGCCATACGATCCTTCTTAAACTTCATGGTGCGGATCATGCCGGTAAACAATACGATACAGTTCTGCACTGTCTCCATGGCATCAAAGGCCATCTCTTTATCTTCCTGCATGTCTTTATTATAAGCTAACGGAATCCCCTTCATGGTGGTGAGCAGACTCATGAGCGCACCATAGACACGCCCTGTCTTACCACGTACCAGCTCTGCAATATCCGGATTCTTCTTCTGTGGCATGATACTGCTTCCGGTGGAATAGGCATCATCAATTTCCACAAACTGATATTCATTGGAATTCCAGATAATGATCTCCTCACAGAAACGGCTCAGATGCATCATGATCGTGGAAAGTGCTGATAAAAATTCTATCAGATAATCACGGTCTGACACAGAGTCCATGCTGTTGAGTGTGGGGCCATAGAACCCCAATAAAGAAGCTGTATACCCTCTGTCTAAAGGATATGTAGTACCGGCCAGGGCACCTGCTCCTAAGGGACAATAATTCATGCGCTCATAAATATCCTTCAAACGCAGTCTGTCTCTCTTAAACATCTCAAAATAAGCACCATAGTGATGCGCCAGTGTGGTAGGCTGTGCCTTCTGTAAATGGGTAAATCCAGGCATATAAGTCTCCAGATTCTCCTCCATAGTATCCAAAAGCACCGTCAGAAGTTCCTTCAGCAAACTGTCAATATGAAGTACCTGCTCTCTGGTATAGAGCCTCATGTCAAGTGCCACCTGATCGTTACGACTTCTGCCGGTGTGCAGCTTCTTACCTGCATCACCGATCCTGTCAATCAGATTCGCTTCAACAAAACTGTGGATATCCTCCTGGGTCTCGTCAATCGCAAGCTTTCCTTCTTCCACATCCTTTAAGATGCCGTGTAAGCCATCAATAATGGCTCTTGTCTCTTCTTTCGTCAAAATATTTTGTCGGCCAAGCATTGTCGCATGGGCAATACTTCCTTCCACATCCTGATGAAATAACTTTTGGTCAAAACGGATGGACGCATTAAAATCGTAAACCAACTGATCTGTTGCCTTGGTAAAACGTCCTCCCCATAACTGTGCCATATAATCTCTCCATTCTTTGGTTAAGCTGAAAAGATAATATCACAAAATTCACTTTAATGCAATACAGTGTTACACGAAAAATTTTGATTATTACACATTTTTTTTAATTTCACATAATATATTATAGATTCTAACTGTTCTTTGGTCTGCAAAGCAGGTCGAAAACAGTAAAAGAAAGGAAAAGTAAGCTTTGCAAGCGAATATTCTGGAATTAAAAAATATCAGTTACGCATACCACAATCTCCAAGGCGAGACACTTGCACTTAAGGATATCTCTTTCGGTGTGAAGGAAGGGGAATTTGTAGCTATTGTAGGTCCCAGCGGCTGCGGCAAGTCTACACTTCTGTCCATCATTGCAGGATTGCTGAAACCGGAAGGCGGAACCATAGTGGTCAACAATCCGGATGGATCCCTTCACTATCCGAAGGTAGGCTATATGCTACAGCATGACCATCTGTTTGAATGGCGGACTGTTTATAAGAATGTCATTCTTGGGCTGGAGATCAATCATATGATGACGCCGGAAAGACTTGCATATGTTGATAAACTGCTGCATGATTATGAACTGGAAAAATTCAAAGAAAAACGCCCCAGCGAGCTTTCCGGAGGAATGAAACAACGTGCGGCACTGATCAGGACACTGGCCATGGGACCTGAGCTTTTGCTCTTAGACGAACCATTCAGTGCACTGGATTACCAGACAAGATTGATGGTATCTGCTGACATCTGCCGCCTGATCCGGCGCACAGGCAAGACGGTGATCATCATTACCCACGACCTCTCAGAGGCCATCAGCTTGGCAGATCGGATCATCGTACTTTCCAGGCGACCTGCCACTGTTAAGGAAGAAGTTATGATCACACTTTCACTTCAGGATGATTCTCCTCTGGCAGCCAGACATGCGCCGGAATTTCAGGGGTATTTCAGTCATTTATGGGAGGTGTTGACCAATGAAAACCAAGAAAAATAGATTAAATAAAAAAGAACTGACAACACAAGAAGCATATTTGCAGAAACACAAAAGACATCACCAGTTTGTAACAAGCTGGCGGCTGATGATATTTATAGGATTCCTGATCCTATGGGAAATAAGTGCTGACCTTGGTTGGATAGACAGTTTCTTCTTTTCCAGTCCCAGCCGGGTAGCCA
>JAFYSG010000051.1 GCA_017559435.1 Lachnospiraceae bacterium | reverse complement strand
GCGGGGCATTCGACCGGGCAAGGGCCGGGCTCATGATAGGGGGGCTTTTCGCAGGACAAGAGGGGGCTGTAATGCCGGGGATTTTGCAGTTGCAAGACAGTAAGAGTTACTAAGAGCCGACAAGCGGCAAAAATAGAAGTTAAGGGCAAAGCCCCTGACCACAAAACTCGCGCTTCGCGCTCAGACATGTTGTGGCCAGGGGCTTTAACACTTCTATTTTTGCCGCTTGTCGGCTCTAAGTAACTCTAACAGTCTTACAGATGTCAAAATTCCCGGCATTACAGCCCCCTCTTGTCCTGCGAAAAGCCCCCCTATCATGAGCCCGGCCCTTGCCCGGTCGAATGTCCCGCGGTGGCGTGGCTGGAATGGGCGCTGATAAATTTGGTAAAAAATAGGGCGGTTTTGGGCATTTTGGGGGTTGTCAGGATTGGGAAAGTGCGGTATAGTTAAATGGAGTATGGTCAGAAGGTGGATGGTGAAGTGTAGCCGAAAGAGCTTTTTGATGGTATGTGTGATGTGAATTATGCAGAATATGCAAATAAAACCACATAAATATACATGAATAATTATAAAAGATGCATAAAACAAAAATAATAGTTGATAATTATGCAGAAAGTGGTATAATCAGACATTATATGGTTTAGAGTTGAGTGTGTTTAGGTATGCTTGGCTGGTTTGAGAGAGGAGATTGGGATTATGATTAAGGCAGGTATTATTGGAGCGACCGGGTATGCGGGAGGAGAATTGGTACGTATTTTGATGAATCATCCCCAAGTGGAGATTGCTTGGTATGGCTCCAAGAGTTACATAGATAAGAAGTATTATCAGGTTTATCAGAATATGTTTCAGATTGTGGAAGATATTTGTAAGGATGACAATATTGTGGAGTTGGCGGATCAGGTGGATGTGATCTTTACGGCTACGCCCCAGGGATTTTTGGCGGGGATTTTGACAGAGGAGATTTTGTCTAAGGTAAAGATCGTGGATCTGTCGGCTGATTATCGTATCAAGGATGTGGCTGTGTATGAGAAGTGGTATGGTATTGAGCATAAGTCACCTCAGTTTATTGAAGAGGCGGTTTATGGTTTGTGTGAGATCAATAGAGGTAAGATCACGGATAAGACCAGATTGGTGGCCAATCCGGGATGTTATACCACTTGTTCGATTTTGACCGCATATCCTCTTGTGAAGGAAGGGTTGATCGATGTGAATACGTTGATCGTTGATGCCAAATCAGGTACTTCCGGAGCAGGAAGAGGGGCCAAGATGCAGAATCTGTATTGTGAGGTCAATGAGAATATGAAGGCTTATGGTGTGGCAAGTCACAGACATACGCCGGAAATCGAGGAGCAGCTTACGTATGCGGGAGATTGTCAGGTGACATTGAATTTCACACCTCACCTTGTGCCGATGAACAGGGGTATCCTTGCCACAGAGTATGCAACTCTTAAGAGAAAAGAGGATGGCAGCCTGCCTACTTATGAAGAAGTGAAGGCGGTTTATGATAAGTATTATGCACAGGAGAAGTTTGTGCGTGTGCTGGATAAGGGTGTGTGCCCTGAGACGAAGTGGGTGGAAGGCAGTAACTATGTGGACGTGAATTTTGTCATTGATGAGCGTACCGGACGGATCATCATGATGGGTGCCATCGACAATCTGGTAAAAGGTGCTGCCGGTCAGGCAGTGCAGAATATGAATCTCTTGTTTGGATTTGAAGAATCCATGGGATTGAATCTGGTGCCTTGCTTCCCTTAATATCAGAGGTAAGTGGTGTTAGGAAGGTTGTGCTGTTGCCGATTGAAAGGAGTATGACATGGAAGAGATTGTAGTGTATCATGGGCGGCCTGAGAATGTGGAAGAGAGACTTTCCAAGGAAGTGGCGGTGTATGATCTGCTTGATCGGCTTGGAATTTGTTATGACAGAATTGACCATGAAGCAATTTTTACCATAGAAGGATGTAATAATATTGATGGAGTGCTGGGGATTCATCTGTGCAAGAATATTTTCCTGTGCAATTCTCAGAAGACCAAGTTCTATCTGTTACTGATGCCGGGAGAGAAGCGGTTTGTCACCAAAGATTTCTGTAAGCAGATCGTAAGTCCAAGGCTTAGTTTTGCACCGGCGGAGTTTATGGAGGAGTATCTGGATATTACACCGGGTTCCGTGAGTGTGATGGGACTTATGAATGATAAGGAGCATCATGTGCAGCTGGTCATTGATCAGGATGTACTGAAAGAGAAGTATATTGGGTTTCATCCCTGTATTAACACCTCCAGTATGAGAATTGCCATGAAGGATTTGTTGGAGAAATTTTTGCCGGCAGTGGAGCATGAGTATATGACGGTAGATCTGCCTTGGCAGGAATAAGAATACATAGCAGAGAGGGAGTAAGAGAATGGAAGAGAAGAGTTTTATCGTAAGAACTATGACAATTGAAGATTATGACGGCTTATATGCCCTCTGGATGACCATCAAGGGGTTCGGTATCCGAAGTATTGATGATTCCAGAGAAGGAGTGGAGCAGTTTTTACGAAGAAATCCTTCTACCAGTGTTGTTGCGGTGTCGGAACGTGGTGAGATCGTAGGAGGTATCCTCTGTGGCCACGACGGCAGGCGGGGATGTCTGTATCATGTGTGTGTAAGGTCAGATTACAGGCTTTTGGGAATCGGTAAAGCTATGGTGGTATTTTGTATGAATGCCTTGAAGGATGAGAATATCAACAAGGTGACGTTGATCGCTTTTACTAAGAATGACCTGGGCAATGCGTTCTGGAACCGTATCGGGTGGACTCACAGACTGGACCTGAATTATTATGATTTTACATTAAATGAGGAAAATATTACGGCCTTTAATGAATAAAAGGCAATGGGAGGAATGGATGATGAAGATCATAGAAGGCGGTGTGACCGCGGCAAAAGGCTTTGAGGCAGCTGCAGTGGCTGCAGGTATCAAATATCAGAACAGGACAGATATGGCGCTGGTGTACAGCACTGTTCCTTGTAAGGCAGCAGGTACTTTTACCAGTAATGTGGTGAAAGCTGCGCCAGTCGTATGGGATAAGCAGGTGGTAGAGGAATCTCCTTATGTGCAGGCGGTAGTAGTGAACTCCGGAATTGCCAATGCATGTACCGGACAGCAGGGTCTTGATTGTTGTAAGGCAGAAGCAGAGAAAGCAGCCCAGGTGCTGGATATTCCGGCAAGTGCAGTGTTGGTGGCTTCTACAGGTGTCATCGGTATGCAGATTCCGGTGGACAGGATCACGGCAGGCATTGAGCTTTTGGCAGCAGCGAAAGCCACAGGTCTGGAAGCAGGATTCAATGCAGCTAAGGCGATCATGACTACCGATACTGTGCCCAAGCAGGTGGCAGTGACTGTGGAAATTGGCGGTAAGGAAGTGACCATCGGCGGTATGTGCAAGGGATCCGGCATGATTCATCCCAATATGTGTACCATGCTTGGTTTTGTAACCACGGACGTGAATATTTCCAAGGAGCTTCTGACCAAGGCTGTGAAGGCCAGTGTGGCAGACAGCTTTAACATGATTTCTGTAGACGGTGATACTTCTACCAATGATACGTTATTGGTAATGGCAAACGGATTGGCAGGCAATGAAGAGATCACAGAAGAGGGCGCTGATTTTGACACCTTCTGTCAGGCATTAAATGAGATCAATATCACATTGGCTAAGAAAATGGCAGGTGACGGCGAAGGAGCCACAGCATTGTTAGAGACCAAAGTAATAAATGCTTCCACCAAGGAAGATGCCAAGATCCTTGCAAAATCCGTGATCTGTTCCTCTCTGACAAAAGCTGCTATCTTTGGACATGATGCCAACTGGGGCAGAATCCTGTGTGCATTGGGTTATTCCGGGGCTCAATTTGACCCGGAGAATGTAGACCTGTATTTCCGGAGTAAGAGTGGCAGCATGCAAATCTTCGGAAATGGTACGGCCTGTGATTACAGTGAAGAAGAAGCTACAAAGATTCTTTCAGATCCTGAGGTGACGATCCTGGTGGATATGCACATGGGAGATGCTTGTGCCACAGCCTGGGGATGCGATCTGAGTTTTGATTATGTGAAAATCAATGCAGACTATAGAAGTTAAGATAGGAGAAAGCAAAATGGAAAAAGATATGGAGAAGGTACTTAGGAAGGCGGAGGTATTGATCGAGGCCCTTCCTTATATTCAGAAATTTAATCGTAAGATTATCGTTGTAAAATACGGCGGAAGTGCTATGAGCAATGAAGAGTTGCAGAAGAATGTGATCAAGGATGTGACGCTGCTTAAGCTGGTAGGTTTTAAGCCCATCATCGTACACGGTGGCGGCAAGGAGATTAGCCGCTGGGTGAGCAAAGTGGGCAAGGAAGCCAAGTTTGTCAACGGACTGCGTGTCACAGACGAAGAAACCATGGAAATCGCAGAGATGGTACTTGGTAAAGTAAATAAGAGCTTGGTATCCATGGTAGAAGAGCTTGGTGTCAAAGCGGTAGGCATCAGCGGCAAGGACGGTGGCCTTCTTACTGTAGAGAAAAAATATTCTGACGGCCAGGATATCGGTTTTGTAGGTGAGATCACCAAGGTGGATCCCAAGGTGCTGTATGACCTTTTGGAGAAAGATTTCTTGCCCATCGTGGCTCCTATCGGACTGGATGAGAATTTTCAGACCTACAATATTAATGCAGATGATGCTGCCTGTGCCATTGCCAAGGCTGTTCATGCAGAGAAACTGGCATTTTTGACAGATATCGAGGGACTTTACAAGGATATCAATGATAAGTCCACTTTCATTTCAAGATTGACTGCATCTGAGGCAGAGGAGTTGATCAATGGCGGCTTTATCGGCGGAGGTATGCTGCCTAAGCTCAGCAACTGTACCTCTGCAGTGAAGAATGGTGTAAACAGAGTACATATTCTGGACGGAAGAATCCCTCATTGCCTGTTGTTGGAAATCTTTACAAATCATGGTGTAGGTACTGCCATGGTTACAGATGAGGAGAACGAGAAATGTTAATGAAAGAATATATAGATCAGGCAGAAAGAGATTTGCTCCACACCTATAACAGGTTCCAGATTGTACTGGATAAGGGGGAAGGTGTGTATCTGTACGATATGGATGGCAAGAAATATCTGGATTTCTGTGCAGGTATTGCAGTGTTTGCTTTAGGATACAGTAATAAAGCTTACAATGACGCCCTGAAAGGGCAGATCGATAAACTGATCCATACCTCCAATTATTACTATAATGTGCCTGCCGTCGAGGCGGCAAGGAAGATTAAGAAGGCATCCGGAATGGATCGAGTGTTTTTTACCAACTCCGGTGCGGAGGCCAATGAAGGTGCCATCAAGGCTGCCAGAAAGTATGCCTACTTAAAAGACGGCTGCACTGATCATGAGATCATAGCTATGAACCATTCCTTCCATGGAAGAACTTACGGTGCATTGTCTGTAACAGGTAACCCCCATTACAGAGAAGCTTTTGAGCCTATGATCGGTCATATCCGTTTTGCAGATCTCAATGATTTTGAAAGTGTGGCAAGTCAGGTGACGGATAAGACATGTGCCATTATGTTGGAGCCGGTGCAGGGGGAAGGCGGACTGATCCCTGCCACAGAAGAGTTCCTGAAACAGGTAAGGGCTCTTTGTGATGAGAAAGGCATTTTGCTGATCTTTGACGAAGTACAGTGTGGCATGGGCAGAACCGGAACAATGTATGCCTGGCAGCGTTACGGCGTGAAGCCTGATATTATGACCACAGCCAAGGCTCTGGGCTGCGGTGTACCCATTGGCGCTTTCCTGATGACGGAAGAAGTGGCGGCAAGCTCACTTGTTGCGGGAGACCACGGCACCACTTACGGCGGCAATCCGCTGGCAACAGCAGCAGTCAGCAAGGTGTTTGATCTGTTTGAGGAGCAGGGTGTCCTTGAAAATGTACGTGAGGTAGCTCCGTACTTGGAAGAGAAGTTGGAAGCTTTGGCAGCAAAATACGGCTGCATTCAGAGTAGAAGAGGCGTGGGGTTAATGCAAGGGCTGGTATTTGATTGTCCGGTAGGACCTGTGATCAACAAAGCACTTGAAAAAGGACTGATCCTGATCAATGCAGGAGCCAATATCATCAGATTTGTACCGCCTCTTGTAATTAGTAAGCAGAATGTGGATGAGATGGTGGAAATCCTCACATCCGCTATTGATGAGGTAATTTAATGCACTTTAAGCAAAGAATCATACCAGTGCTTGCACTGATCATTATGATGGCGACCGTAATTGCCGGCAGTAAGATAGATATGACCGGAGCCGAGGAAGGGCTTGCCGGTCTGTCTGTGTTTCAGAAAAAAGAGACCATATACTTCTGGTATGAAGATGCGTCTATGACAGATTTCTTAAACAGCGCGGCAGTTTCCTTTGGCAGCGAGAGAAATGTGAGGGTGATTCCTGTGCTGGTGGACGACAGTGAGTATCTGGAAGCCATCAATCGGGCTTCCCTACATAGCCAAAGAGTACCGGATGTGTACCTACTTGGCCATGAGTCTTTGGAGAAGGCTTATCTGGCAGGATTGGCAAGTCCTATTATGGATGAGAAGGGGATCTGTATCGAGGCTCATTTTCCTCAGACAGCCCTTTCCGCGGTGACTTATCATGACAAGTTGGTTGCTTATCCCTTGAGCTTTGAGACCAGCGCACTGGTCTATAATAAGACATATCTGCAGCAGTGGGCAGAGCAGCAAGAGCAGGTTGTAGATTATATGATACCGGAAACAGTAGATGATATCTTGAAGATCGGCGATACCTTTGACGTACCGGAAGGCGTGGAAGGTATTATGAAATGGGACGTTTCCGATATTTTCTATAATTACTGGATTGTAGGCAATTATATGATCGTAGGCGGTGATCCGGGGGATGATGAGGGCAATATCAATATCAACAATGAAGAAGCTAAGCAGTGTCTGGAGGTCTATAAAGCTCTGAACCAGTTCTTCTATATCGAATCTGATACAGTGACTTTTGATTCCGTGGTGCAGGATTTTATAGAGGGTAAGATTGTATTTACGATAGCGACCACAGATGTGATAGGGAAGCTGGAAGCTGCCGGAGCGGAAGGAAGACTAGACTTTGAGTATGGTATTGCCGGGGTGCCTGCTGTCAGCAGTGGCCTTGCAAGTCGTTCCTTGTCCGTCACTACAGCAGTCTGCATAAATGGTTACTCTTCTCATCAGGAGCTGGCCAATGAATTTGCGACATATCTGGTAAACGACTACAGCAGTCATATGTACCAGCGCACCGGTAGGATGTCTGCAAAGCTTGCGAGTGATGAAGAGGATGAGGGGGTCCGGACATTTAAAGAAGAATATGCCAAAAGCGTTCCTCTTACCAAAATGATGGCCACCGGCAATTTCTGGATCGAGCTGGAAGTACTGTTTTCCAAAGTGTGGAACGGAGGGGACATACCTGTGCTGGTGCAGGAGTTGTCTGATCTGATCATGCTACAGATTCAGGCGGTTACAGGGTGACGAATAAAAACCAATTATATGGGTATCCTTACTAAAAAAAGGTAGGTATACTGATATGATTGGTTTTTTGATTGCATTGCTTTCCGGAGCACTTATGAGCATACAAGGAGTATTCAATACGGAGGTGACAAAGGCTTCCAGTATCTGGGCGGCCAATGTCTTCGTGCAGTTTACGGCCTTACTGGTTTGTCTTGGTGCCTGGTTACTTACAGACCGCAGTTCCCTGACATCAGTATGGCAGGTAAGCCCCAAATACATGCTTTTGGGAGGAGCGATCGGAGCATTTATTACTTATACAGTGATTAAAAGTATGGATTCTTTGGGACCTGCCAGGGCAGTGATGCTCATCGTGGTGGCCCAACTTCTGGTGGCTTATGTGATAGAACTGTTTGGATGGTTTGGAGTGGAAAAACAGCCATGGGAGTGGCGTAAGGCCATCGGGATGGCGGTGGCTGTGGTGGGAATCATCATTTTTAAATGGAAATAATAAAGGGTGCTGCCATGATTCATCTTTCAAATCATAGCAGCCTCTTTTTTAATGCATTGGGTGAATTGGCACTTGAATGTCAATAAAAAAATGAAAAGTGTAAACATTTGCTACTTGTAAATTTAGTCATTATCCTTTACAATAAACTATAAGCATAGAGAGGCATTCCCATATTTTTCCATGTTGAGACAAGGGCTGACTGATGGAAGGAGAGGGAACTATGTGGAAGGGTCATTTTAGTAACGTGCATAGGATGTTGATTATGCACATTTTGATTGCTGCACTATTGTGTGGCTGTGGAAGGGAAGAGGAACTGTATCCGTTAGGGCATTCCGGTCAGGTGCGTCAAGGAGCGGAGGGTGCTGAGGCGGACAAAGGGGCAATCGGGATAGGTAGTGAGGGCAGTGCGTCCGATGGATCTGTTTTACAGGCAGTCATTTATATACACGTATGTGGTGCGGTTTTAAACCCAGGAGTGGTGGAGGTTCCGGCAGGCAGTAGAGCACAGGTGGCGGTAGATGCAGCAGGGGGCTTTGCTGAGACGGCGGATAGAGCATATGTGAATCTGGCAGCGCCCATAGAGGACGGTGCGCAATTATATATTCCCACGAAAGAAGAGGCCCAAGAGCTTAGAAAGAATCAAGCAGCAGCTGCAGATGGGATGGTGAATCTGAATACAGCAGATGTAAAGCTTCTGTGTACACTTCCGGGCATCGGAGAGAGCCGGGCAGGGGATATCATAGCCTACAGGCAGGAAAAAGGTGGGTTTTCAGATACGAAAGAGATCATGCAGGTTCCGGGAATTAAGGATAGTACCTATGAGAAGATCAAGGACTTGATAACAGCAGATTAAGGTCCTGATAGCAATTTAAGGGAGGAAAATAAGCAATGATAGGGAAGAGAGTATTGGTAGTAGATGACGAGAAGCTGATCGTGAAAGGACTCAGATTCAGTTTGGAACAAGAGAATATGAAGGTAGACTGTGCATACGATGGAGAAGAAGCGGTGGAGATGGTACGCAATAACCAGTATGATATCATCCTTTTGGATGTGATGCTTCCGAAGTTTACCGGCTTTGAGGTCTGCCAACTGATCAGAGAATTTTCGAAAGTACCTGTCATTATGCTGACTGCCAAGGGGGACGATATGGACAAAATTCTGGGTCTGGAATATGGCGCAGATGATTATATTACCAAACCGTTTAACATCTTGGAGGTGAAGGCCAGGATCAAGGCAATCCTTAGGAGAGTGGATCCTTATAAGAATGAGGAGGAAGTACCTAAGGTGATCGAGAGCGGTGATCTTCGTCTGGATTGTGAAGGTAAGAGAGCTTATATAGAGGGGAAAGAAATCGGGCTCACTGCCAAAGAGTTTGAGGTGTTAGAGCTTTTAATGAAGAATCCCAACAAGGTCTACAGCAGAGAAAATCTGTTGAAGCTTGTGTGGGGCACAGATTATCCGGGGGATGTGCGTACTGTGGATGTGCATATCAGGAGGCTTAGAGAGAAGATTGAGGCAAGTCCAAGTGAACCCAGGTATGTGCACACCAAGTGGGGTGTAGGATATTATTTTTTTAATGCATAACGGAGCGAATAGATGCTTGCAAAGATAAAAGAACACATATTACAGGTTTGGTTATTGATGCGCAGTCTTCGGGCGCGCATCTTTCTTATCATATTAATAGTAGGTATCGTTCCCAGTATACTGCTTCGGTATGGTATCCTGGATAATTATGAGGAACGTGCTGTAGATCTTAGGCAGAATACTGTGCAGAATCAGCTTCGTATTCTGGCAGATCATTTGATCAGTAAAAACTATCTGGAGAATTATCACTTAAGCGATGCCCAGACAGCAGTCACTAAGGAAGTGATCAATGCAGAGCTGGAGATGTTGTCGAATCTATATGACGGAAGGGTGCTGATCATTGACAGCAGCTTTAAAGTCGTGAAGGATACTTACGGCATCAGTGAGGGCAAGAATATCATTTCGGAAGAGGTGATTAAGTGCTTTAAAGGAGAAAGTACGTTCAATTATGATAGGGAAAATGGTTATATTGAAATGACAACGCCCATTGTAGTCAATAAAACATCATTGGTGAAGGGTGTCATGTTGACCAGTATTTCCAATGCCAATATTGTGGATACCATGGAGGTACTGAAACATAAGGCGATTATTTTGGAGACTCTGATGATCATAGTGATCGTGACAATGGCGATGGTACTTTCCCTTGCTATGACCAGACCGTTTAACCGGGTGACGGAAGCAATCAAAGAAGTAAAAGAAGGTTATCGGGATGAGGCAATCTCTGTGCCGGATTATCTGGAGACCATACACATTGTGGATGCTTTTAATCAGCTGCTACACAGAATGAAGCTGCTGGATGAATCCAGGCAGGAGTTTGTAGCCAACGTGTCTCACGAATTGAAGACACCGCTTACTTCTATGAAGGTATTGGCGGAATCTCTGATCACGCAGGATAGTACGCCGTCTGAGCTATATCGGGAATTTATGGAAGACATTGTATCCGAGATCGATCGTGAGAATCAGATCATTACAGATCTTCTGGCATTGGTAAAGATGGATAAGAAGGCTCAGAAGATGAACATTGTACCTATTAATATCAACGACCTTACAGAGCTGATACTGAAGCGTCTGCGACCCATTGCACGTAAAAAGGATGTGGAAGTAGTGTTTGAAAGTAACAGGACTGTGGTTGCAGAAGTGGATGAAGTGAAGCTGACACTGGTGATGTCCAATCTGGTGGATAATGCCATAAAGTATAACCGGGAGCATGGCTGGGTTAAGGTGACTCTTGACGCAGATCATCAGTTCTTTACATTTACGGTGAGTGACTCCGGAATTGGTATTCCGGAAGGGTCTCTATCCCAGATTTATGAGAGGTTCTATCGTGTGGACAAATCACACTCCAGGGAAATCGGAGGTACCGGTCTGGGACTTGCCATTACCAAGAATGCAGTCCTGATGCACCGGGGCTCTATTACGGTTACCAGTACGGAAGGAGAAGGTACTACCTTTAGGGTCAAGATTCCACTTAAGTTGGTTGCACAGTTAAGCAGGGAAAACCTGTGATGACATTTCCGGGAGGAAACAAAGAAAGTGAAGAGATTATTTAGGATACTGTTAATAATATGCTGTCTGGCGGTACTTACCGCCTGCAGCAAAGAAGAGGAAGAGACAGGACAGGTGATTCAGGCTTATTATGTCAGTAATGCGGAAACCAAAGTAGAGGTGAGGGATTTAAGATTGACTACTAAGCTTACATTGCATCAGGTGAAAGAGGTTCTGGATGCGCTGGCTGTAGTGCCGGAGAAATTAGAATATAAAGCACCCCTTTCCTTGGGATTCTCCGTACTGGGGTATCAGTTGGTAAATGGTTCGCTTGTACTGAACCTTGATGTGAATTATCTTCAGTTGGTTCCAACCACAGAGATTTTAGTCAGGGCAGCACTTGTCAGTTCTTTGACTCAGATTGAAAATGTGAATTATGTGAGTATCACGGTGGCAGGCAATCCTTTGTATGATAATCTGGGGAAGCTGGTAGGAGCCATGAATGCGGAACAGTTCATTAATAATATGGGAAGCGAGATCAGTAATTATGAGACTGCCAACCTGACCTTGTATTTTACTAATAAGGCTGGTGATGGTCTGATCGCTGTAAACCGTAAAAAAGCTTATAATAGTAATATATCACTGGACAGACTTGTAGTGGAGGAGCTGATAGCGGGACCTTCCAGCACTTTGGAGGGTGTCTATCCTACCATCAATCCGGATACCAAGCCGGTAGCAGTGATGACCAAGGATGGAGTCTGCTATGTGAACCTGAACGAGACATTTCTGTCGCAAATTTACAATGTAACAGCAGATGTAACTATTTATTCTATCGTAAATTCCCTGATAGAACTTAGTAATGTAAATAAGGTTCAGATTTCTATAAACGGTGACACTTCCGGTGTGTACCGTGAAAAGTACAGTTTTAGTACTATGTTTGAGAGAAATCTCGATCTGGTAGCGACTTTGAATCAATAGGAGGAAATGAATGAAGAGACCTTTGGCAATGGTCGCATTAGCGACGGCGATTGTCATGATGGTCTGGTTTGGGTGGTGCGATACCGGAACATTAGACGAAAAGGCAAAAAAGCTGATTCCGGGAGAAATAGTTACGCTTACAGGGCGCGTATATGATGTGCAGGAGCGTGACAGCTATGGCACTACCCGGCTGTGGATCTATCTTGATTCTATTATATTTCAAGAGACTGTTGTGTCTTATCATTTGATCTGTCAGACAGAAAATGCATATCGTCCCAGAGTGGGGAGTCGGATTCGTGTGACAGGTCAGTTCGAAACATTTTCCCAAGCGACAAATCCCGGAGAATTTGATGCCCGGAAATATTATGCATCACTTAATATCGGCGGGATGTTAAAAAAGGCAGAAGTGACTGCAGCAGGCAGCCGATATTCTGTAATAAAAGAAGTACTTTATTCCCTCAAGGCGTATTGGAAAGAGCGATTGTACCAATGTTTTCCGGAAAAAGAAGCATCTGTGTTATGTGCCATGTTGTTAGGAGACAGGACTGGGCTTGATGAGGGGACCAAAGATCTGTATATGCAAAATGGTATTATACATATTCTGAGCATATCAGGTCTGCATATTACATTGATAGGTATGGGTTTGTATAAGCTGCTTCGACGCGTAGGGTGTCCGGTTATAGCGGCAGCTCTGGCCGGAGGTCTTATGCTGTTTCTCTATGGGATCATGACCGGAATGGGCGTGTCAGCTCTCAGGGCCATCGGCATGTATCTGGTGCACATGTCGGGAGAGATTCTGGGGAGGACTTACGATATGCTGACATCCCTGGGATTCATGGGACTTCTTATGCTGGCAGGGAGCCCGGAGTACTTAAGCAATGTGGGATTCTTATTGTCTTTCGGCTCTCTGTGTGGGATTGGAGTTATCATGCCCGCGTTGGTCATAGAGGAGCGTGATAAACGGTCCATTGATCTTAGTGGAAAAGTAAGCGGTAGGCTGAAACACCTTTCTGAGTTCTTGGCCAAGTCTGTCTGGAAGGCAGCACTTCCGGGCATGGCTGTGACGCTGACCACACTTCCCATTCAACTTTATTATTATTATGAAATCTCTGTATATTCCATACTCTTAAATTTGTTGGTGTTGCCTTTTATGGGAATTCTGATGGTGGTGGGCTTAATCGTGATGATCCTTCCGGGAATGTTCTGGGCAGCTAAACTGGATGTGTTGATTCTTGGGGGATTTGAGTGGCTGTGTCAGGTATTTGGAGAACTGCCTTATCATACTTGGAATCCGGGGGCACCAAAAGTCTGGCAGATTATTGCGTATTACTTGCTGCTTGTGTACAGTATACATGGTAATATAAAGTTTCCTGGCAGAATGCGGAGATCGGGTAGAATGCAGATGACGGTCAGGGGAAAGGCCTCTAAAAGGGGGAGTGAGAGTTTTCGTTGTCAGCATATTTTTAGGATAATGATGTTTTTTAGTGCCATTCTTTTGTTGGGATGGCGAACAAAAGAGCAACTGTCGGTGACATTTCTGGATGTGGGGCAGGGAGACGGTATCTGCGTACAGACCAAGAAAGAGACATATCTTTTTGACTGTGGCAGCAGCAGTGAGAAGTCAATCGGTGAGTATGTGTTGATTCCTTACCTGAAGCATGAAGGGATCAGTCACTTGGACGGTGTCTTTGTCTCACACCCGGATAAAGACCATATAAGCGGGATTCTGGAACTGCTTGCTCTATGTAAAGATAAGGGGATTACCATAGAACGTGTGATACTTCCGGATCTTGCAGAGGGAAGAATGGAAAGTGAATTTGCAAATCTGTTGGAGGCTGTGGCAGAGATGGAAGAAGCAAGGCCTAAGGTGATCACTATATCTGAGGAAAATTTTTGGCAAAGTGGAGAAGTGTTATTTACATGCCTGCATCCTTCTTCTAACTGTGAAATTTTTGATTCTAATGCTTATTCTCAGTGCTTTTTGGTGGAATATGAGGATTTTACTATGCTGCTTACCGGAGATGTGGAA
Organism: Lachnospiraceae bacterium; assembly: GCA_017559435.1. GTDB lineage: Bacteria > Bacillota > Clostridia > Lachnospirales > Lachnospiraceae > Acetatifactor. The sequence continues at coordinate 309 of JAFYSG010000051.1, read as the reverse complement.
GGAGTAGGGGAGGAGATGTTGCTTAAGGAACTTAAGGAGAAAAGCATAGGTGAGGTGGATCTTTTGAAGGTGGCACATCATGGTTCTAAGTATTCTACCGGGGAAGAAATGCTGGAATTGCTTAAGCCTGATATAGCAGTGATTTCCTGTGGGGCAGATAATAGTTATGGACATCCACATGAGGAAATTATACAAAGATTGGGTGAAGTGGGTAGTGAGATATTAACTACGCCACAATGTGGGGCGATTACAGTTAAACCAGGAAGAGAGGTTAGGATTCTAAGAACAAAAAAAGTTGAAGTTGCTTTT
>JAFYSG010000050.1 GCA_017559435.1 Lachnospiraceae bacterium | reverse complement strand
AGGTATACACGATCAAGTCTCCACTGGCCACATGCTGCTCCCCATAATCCTTGATCACCTCTGTCCCGGAATAAGGCTTGTTACACAACACACCTCGCCCGATTCTCTTCTGAAACTCCGCGATCACTTCCTCCGGAAACCCTTCCGGGTATGTGGGAAGGGGCTTGGGAGAATAGATGCCTGCGATCTCCCAGTGGCCGATGGTGGTATCCTTACCCTTGGAGCGCTCTGCCATACGGGCAAAGGCTGCCTTTGGATGCGCAACTTTCTCTCCCACCGTCACACCATCAATATGAAAAAGTCCTAAGTCTGCCATATGATCCATTTTAAAATAAGGGCTGGAAGAAACGCTTCGCAGTGTGTTCACATCCACATCACCATACAAAGGCGCATCTTCCATACCACCGATTCCAAAACTGTCCAGTACAATCAGAAAAATTCTTCTCATGCTGTCTTGTTCCTTTCGTACTATACTGTAAACAGTATAACACATATTTACACTATACACAACCTGTTCGGCCATCTTCTGTGAGAAATGCGGTATCTGTCGCCAATCGTCACTGTACCACTGTACTGATAATGATATTCTGAGGTTCAATTTCCGTCTTGCGCTTCACAATATCCTCAATCTGTGCCCGCATCACATCATCTAACTGCGCCTCATTCACTACCACATCCACCATATCCCCATTAATACTTACCACCACATCATGAAACCCTTTTGCTTCCAGTAAGATCTCCGCAGCAGATTCTTTCTCCGCAATCTGTGTCATCTCCACCATACTGTTAACCGCATCCTGTTTTTGATCTTCCGACAACCCGGAACTGTTAATAATCTCCAACAACGTCTCTTTATTCTTGGCCCTGGTCTGCTCCTTTAACAGCTTTGCTTCTGACAGTATGGTCACTCCCATGGCAGAAGTAAATACCGCTTCTCCCGGAATTTCATTTTCCTTTGGCTGGGCCTGTGCCATCTGCATGCCCTGATCCAGATAATCATCCACTATAATATCCACATCAGAATCCAGACTGGGAATGTCCGTAAGGGATGCATTCAACAGATCCTCATCCGACAATTCCAATGTACCATCCAGCTGATAGGAATCTTCCAAATTACCTGCTATCAGGTTCTCTGTGATCACCCCACTTGAATCTACCGGACTTAATTGGCCATCCTCTACCGTCAGATATTCTTCTTCCAGATTGGTTCCCGCAAACTGCAGATATCCTGCTATAGCTATCATAATAGCCAGTGCGGTAATCATAAGTTGATTTTTTTTGAATAAGCTCTTCACCACATTCTCCCTTATTTTTTACTTATGTTACTACTTCATTGTATGTCTCAGTCTATAAATATATGCGCTGTTCTTTTATAAAATTGTGACGCCAAATTACGCAACCTCTCTAAGAGGACTTCATCCGGATCACCTTGATCTTGTGAGCTTCCACATCAAACAACGCCTGAATCGCTTCCGTGATATTCTTATTCACTTCACCGGTTCCTGCCCCCTGGGCTGCCACCAATACCCCTTCTACCTTAGGCGTTAAAGTCTTGACTACGTAAGGTTCACTGTCAGAGCCTTCGCCGTGATAAACCGTGGTCTCACCACTGTCTGTCTGATAAATGGTACGTGTGCCGCCCTCTCCGTCACTTTCCGTGGTATTAGACCTTGTCATAGGTCTGTCCTTTTCAACCACCAGTTCCTGAGAAGAAGCAAAAGTGATCATCACTTCTACCTTTCCGGCGCCTGCCATTCCCTCCAGTATCTCTTCAAGCCGTTTCTCCAACGCAGCTTCATACTCTGCCAAAGAAGCCTGCCCTTCTTCAGAAGTTTTCCCTGCACCGGTACTACCTTGGTCCGTGCCAAGGCTCATATTACTCTTTCCTGTGATGCCACTGATATTTGTGTCACTACCGCCGCTACTGTTATCGCTGCTTTTGGTAGGCAGCGCAATGACCAAAAGCAGGATACCTGACAAAATGATAATGATCAGATTATCCCTCTGAAACCACTTTCCCATTGCCTTATGTTCTTTTAACTGTTTAAGTTTCTCCTTCACGGGTGTCTCCTTCCTTTTGCATTTCTCTGCCCACCTTTATCTCTATTTTTTGAATCAGGCTTCCTGCCCCAAAGCCATCTGTACCGGTTTCTTCCCCGGATGGCTCCCGTAACTTAAGCTGCCTCTCAAGCTCTCTACTCGTCATACGATCCATAAGACCTTCCACTTCCCCCACATTCGAAAGTGCCTCTTTCCTGCTCTCTTCCATCTGCTCTTGAAACTGCACCACCAAATCCTCCATCTGCTGCCCCTCTTCCAGAAACAGATTCATCACCGGAAAGAAAAGCTGAGCCAGTATCATCACGCTGACCAAAAGCTTCATATATTTTTCATAAGAACCATTGGGTCTGAAATGGATCAGCACCTGGGCACAGATCATAAAAATCCCCATTCGGATAATTGCTTCCATAAATTTTTGCATATTTAAAATCCCCTGTTGGTGGCTGTGGCAACGACAGATATGGTGATCAAAAATAACAGCATAGCCGTTCCCGCTGTCCTTAAAAGTAACATACTGCCCTCTCCCACTTTGTCAGTACATGCACTGAGTCTTTTATCACTGACGATGCCCATCAAAGCCGCTGCCGTCTTCAGCAGACAGGCGATCAGACACATCTTGATCATAGGTCCCGCACATAATACAAGCAACAGGATCAACAACACCACCCCCATACTATTCTTAATGATCACCGCAGTACCCGTCACCAGCTCCACCACCCCTTCTGCCGCATTCCCCACACCGGGTATGGCTGAGATAGCCTTCTGCACCGCCGAGGCCTTGACAGAATCAATGACCGGGGTGACCACCGACTGAAACACACTGACACCGGTCACCGCCCCTACCGAAACCTTCAAAATCGCCCGTATGGCTTTTGCCAAAAGATCCATGCACATAGTAAGCTTCTGCTCGATCCAGATCCCATTGACGATGGCCAACATACAATAACTGTACACCAAAGGGATCACCCCTGCCACCAGTATATTTTCCACACCATAAATCAGAAGCAGAATCAGCTGATAGGACGCCCCAACCGTGGTTGTTCCCGTTGCCACCCCCACCGCAAGCAAATAGGTGGGCACCAAAAGCTTGATAAACAATACCACATTTTCCATAGCCTGCACTGCCGTGTCAGCCGCCTGTTCAAAGCAGTTTAACAACACTGCACTCATTAACAGATACATCACATAAAATCCTAAATCGGAGACCTGATGTTTGTCAAAAATATCTGCAAAGTAACCGGTCAAAGAGGATACGATTCCTAATACCAAAAGCCACACCAATATATTTTTCATACCACTAAACTGGGCTCCCAGTCCGTCCGTCACTCCCTGCATAAGTCCTGCCATGGCTCCCAACAGATCTCCTGCCAACACCTGCTCAAACAATTCCTCTAATGATATGGAAAAACGCGGAAATAAGGTTCCCAGGCTTTCCTTTAAACTGTCCATATCATATTCCTGCCAGACATCTTGTATATCAAAGGAAATATCCATACCCTACCGCCTCACTTTACAAATGTCTGCATCTGTTCTATGACAGCAAACAAAATAGGGATTCCTGCAAACATCACAGATAATTTGCCCAATATCTCAATCTGCTGTGCCACCGTACCATACCCTGCATCCTTGCAGATACTGGAGCTGAATTCACAGATATAAGTGATCCCTATCACTTTCAGAAGAATCGCCAGATACCCTTCCCCACTGCCCAGATATTTCCTGACCAGATCAAATTGCCCCATCACCACTTGTAGTTCCTTCAGCACATAACAAAAGATCAAAATACCGATGGCCAGTCCGATAAAAGTGCCATATTCCGGCTTCTGTGCCTTAAACTGTACTGCGATCAATACTCCCACGATCCCTAAGAGACCCACCTTGATCATCTCTGTCATCTCATCCTCCCCTACAGTGCAAACAGTGACTGAATGGTCAAAAACAAATCATATATGTACGGTACGATCCACGTAAGCACCAGAATCAGCCCTGCCAGACTGATCAAAAAAGCATGCTCTTCCCTGCCACTGTGTTTTAACACCTGACACAATATGGTCACAAGAATCCCCACTGCCGCTATTTTAAAAATCAGACTTATTCCCATGTTTCTCCCTGCCTTTTCGCCTTTGTCAGGCTTATTTCCTACAGCAACACAATAATCAGCAAAAGACCTCCCAGAGTCCCAAGTCCCATTGCCATCCGCCCCTTTTCCCCTACCTCTTTTTCCAGACCTCCACAAATGTTTTTCAGCTGCTCCTTACATTGCTCCATACTGTTGATCTGCATTCGGGCTTCCTCATATCCGAATTGACCGGACACCTCCAAAAACAGCTTTTTCTCCTCCGCTCCCAGAGGAACCTGCTCCATACAGCGCTTCAGATTCCGCACAAAAATATCTCTGTATCCTTCTCCGGAATTTTCCTGTGTCTCCTCCCACACTTTAAAAAAACTATTTCCATAGGGCTCCGGAAGCCTGCCTGACAACTGCCTGCAGCATTCCGGCAAGGAAGACTTGCTGTAACGCACCTCACTGATCATCAGATCTAAAATCGTGATCAAAATCCGCAGTTGCTTAAGCCTTCCTATAAACTGTCCACGATACCAGCCGCCCAAACCCACACAGCCCCCTACCACCAATATACTGCCCACTAATTTAACCAAGCTTCTTACCTCCTTCCTGTACCTGAATGGTGAATTTTCCCTGTTTCTTTGTCAGGATCAATATCCGTTCAAACAATCCTTCCTCCATAAGCTTCCCCATCCCTTCCCTGCCGGATACATCCTCTATCCCTTCCCCATGAATGGTGGCAAGAATGTTACATCCACACCGGGATGCCATATGGATCGCTTCTATGTCCTTCTTGCTTCCGATCTCGTCCACTGCGATCACTGAAGGAGACATAGCCCGCAGTAAGATCATCATCCCCTGCTCCTTGGGACAGCCATCCAGCACATCCGTCCGCTTTCCCACATCATTCTGTGGCATTCCCTGAAAACAGCCGGCAATCTCAGACCGCTCATCTACGATTCCCACACTTAAGCCCCTTCCATAAGAGTTACCGTCTGAGACTTGTCTCACCAGATCCCTAAGCAGCGTAGTCTTACCGCAGCCCGGTGGGGAAATGATCAGCGTATTCAGTATCTTTCCCTCCAGGTACAGCTGTGGCAATACAGGAGCAGCCACACCTTTTATCTGGTGGGCAACGCGGATATTCAGACAGGATATATGCTTAATGGTACGAATCTTCTCTCCCTCTAAAACCACCTGACCGGCAATACCTACCCGATGCCCGCCGGCCACCGTCACAAACCCTTGCCGCAGCTCGTCCTCAAATGCATACAAAGAATAATGGCAAACATGCTGTAAGATATCACCGATCTCCTTCTCACCCGCCACCACCGCCCGGCTTTCCTCTTTCGTATACCTGCCGTCCGGTCCAAGCATCTGTTCCCCCTGATCCGAAAGAACAAAGATCGGTCGATTCGCCCTGAGTCGAATCTCCTGCAGACTTTCTTCTCTGCCACACAATCTTTCCCAGAAGGTACGGCTTTCCTTGGGGAACAACTGCAATAAGCTTCCTGCCATCTTTGTCCACCTCCTTAATGCTATATTTGCCCTCTCCCCTTAACTCAATATATGAAAGGTTCCAAAAGATATGCATGAATTATGTATTAAAAAAAGTGCATCTTTTTTCTCATTCATGTCTTTACAAGAATCAACTTTAATGGTATTATATAAACAAAGTAATAGTAATCGTTACTATTTTAATATATTTAACTTTGAAAGGAGAATCGCTATGAATGTTAATACTGCACAGGTGGATAATTTAGTGAATTTATTGGACGGATATTCTGCAAAGGGTGGACATCATTTGAATGTAAATGTGTTGAATAGGGATACCTTACTGGATGCACAGAAGCATCCTGAGAAGTATCCTCAGCTGACGATCCGTGTAAGCGGATACGCTGTGAATTTCATCAAGCTGACTCCCGAACAGCAGACAGATGTGATCAATCGTACTTTCCACGAAGGAATTTAAGCAAAGGGAATCTGAGCAAAAATAATCTTTACGGACAGCCGGTTTATTTGAACCGGCTGCTGCTTTCTTTTTTTGCACTTCTGTGTTTGCCATCTTCTATTTTTCACCGTAATGTGATACAATAAGAAATATCAGATGCAGAACTTCCTGCACATTATGGAAAGGACATAAAAATATGCAGATAATTATTGTGGGTTGCGGTAAAGTAGGTTACACACTTGTTGAACAACTCAGTGGCGAGGATCATAATATCGTAGTAATTGATGAAAATGAAGAAAAGGTTCATGCCATCACAGATGATTTAGATGCCATGGGCATTGTTGGTAACGGTGTCAGTTTCCAGACTCTTCAGGAGGCCGGCATCTCTGAGGCTGATCTGTTGATCGCAGTCACCGGCTCGGACGAACAGAATCTGCTCTGCTGTGTGGTCGCCAGAAAGGCAAGTAATTGTAAGACCATCGCCAGAGTCCGCAATCCTATTTACAATATGGAAATTGAATTTTTGCGTAAGGAATTGGGACTTGCCATGGTCATCAATCCGGAATTTACTTCTGCGGCAGAGATTGCAAGGATTTTCCAGTTTCCTTCCGCTGTGAAGATAGATACCTTTTCCAAAGGCAGGATCGAGTTGCTCCGTTTCCGCGTGACCCGGGATTGTCTGCTGAACAATTATGAATTGATCCACATCAGAACCACGTTAAAGTGTGATGTGTTAGTGTGCATGGTCATCCGCGGTGAAGAGGTATTGATCCCCCGTGGTGATTTTGTTTTTCATGAAGGAGATATGGTTTCCATCGTCTCTACTCCTCCCAAAGCCAACGATTTCTTTAAAAAGATCGGTATCGGTATCAGTCCGGTACAGACTGCCATGATCGTAGGTGGTGGCACCATTGCATACTATCTGGCCAAGAGACTTCTCTCAGTGGGCATCGATACCAAGATTATTGAGGAAGATCCGGCACGTTGTGAGCAACTAAGTGAACTTCTTCCCCAAGCTACGATCATCTGTGGAGACGGTACGGATCAGAAGCTTTTGCAGCAAGAGGGCATCAATCATGCAGATGGCTTTGTGGCCCTTACCGGATTGGACGAAGAAAATATCCTACTGTCCTTGTATGCCAAGGAGGCCTCCCATGCCAAGGTAGTCACCAAGGTAAACCGCATTAGTTTTAACAGCGTGATGAACAAGCTGAATCTGGACAGTATCACGTTCCCCAGACTGCTGACAGCCGATACCATCCTTGGCTATGTGCGCTCCATGAACGCTTCTATAAACAGCAATGTAGAGAACCTTTATAAATTGGAGGAAGGTCGGGCAGAAGCCTTGGAGTTTTATATCAAAGAAGAATCTCCTGTCACCGGTACTCCTTTAAGCAAATTAAAAATTAAGAAAAACATCCTGATCTGTTGTATCAATCGCCATAACCAGGTAATTATTCCCGGTGGTCAGGATGAAATCCGTGTGGGAGATTCCGTGATTCTGGTACTTACCAACTCCAGACTCCACGATATCAATGACATACTGGAGGGTTAAGCAGATGAATTTTGCGATCGTAAGATATATATTAGGTTGGATACTAAAATTCGAAGCAGGATTTATGCTTTTGCCGGCACTTACAGGGCTTTTATATGGTGAAATTAAGGATGCATTGGTGTATGGCGGCACTGCCATTTTATGCTTTATCATCGGTCATTTCTTAAGCAGGAAAAAACCCGTAAAATTTCAACTTTATACACGTGAAGGCTTTACAAGTGTGGCACTTGGCTGGATTGTTTTGAGTATATCAGGGGCTCTGCCCTTCGTATTTACAGGCGATATTCCAAACTATATAGATGCATTGTTTGAGACCATCTCAGGCTTTACCACCACAGGTGCCAGTATTCTGTCCGATGTGGAAGCGCTAAGCAAGGCCAATATTTTCTGGCGTAGCTTCACCCACTGGATTGGCGGCATGGGGGTATTTGTGTTTATTATGGCTATCCTGCCACTTATGGGTGGCTCCACCATGAACCTGATGCGTGCAGAAAGCCCGGGCCCTTCTGTGGGCAAGCTGGTACCCAGGGTACGGGATACCGCCAAACTGCTTTATATCCTGTATCTTGGCATCACCATCATCGGTGTGATCGTGCTTTGCCTGTGCGGTGTGAATCTGTTTGATTCCTTGACCACGATCTTCGGTACTGTGGGAACAGGAGGCTTCGGTATCTATAATGACAGCATGGCCGGCTTCTCTCCCCTTGCACAAAATGTGGTCACAATATTTATGATTCTGAGCGGCATTAACTATACTTTTTACTATTGTCTTCTCAGAAGACAGATCAAAGAAGCTTTTTCTATCGAGGAAGTCATCTGGTATCTGGTGATCATATTTGCCTCAGTTACTGCGATTTCCATAGACATTCGATATATGTATGGAAGTCTGGCTGAGACTATACGCCATGCTTTTTTCCAGGTAGGTTCCATCATAACCACCACAGGCTTCTCCACCGTGGATTTTGACCAATGGACCCAGATGTCCAAGACCATTCTGGTGATCCTAATGTTCATCGGTGCCTGTGCAGGCAGCACCGGCGGCGGTATCAAGGTATCAAGGATTGTGCTTTTATTCAAGAGCATCGGTAAGGAATTGTCCATGATGATTCACCCACGTATGGTGAAAAAGATCAAACTGGACGGCCACAGTGTTCCCCATGAGGTGATGCGTTCCACCAATGTGTTCATGGCGGTATACATTGTCATTCTGTTTGTATCTGTACTGTTGATCGGGGTGGATGAATACGATTTTACCACCAACTTTACTGCGGTTGCCGCCACTCTCAATAATATCGGACCCGGACTTGAACTGGTAGGCCCCACCCAGAACTTCGGGCACTTTTCTGCCTTTTCCAAGCTCGTCCTTATGTTTGATATGCTGGCCGGCAGACTGGAGCTTTTCCCCATGTTGATCATCTTTGTTCCGGCTTGTTGGAAGAAATATTAATCCATGAAGGAGTATCTATGAAAAAAATAGGCGAAAATCATTCCATAAAGTCCGACAGCTGGTATCATTTGATCGATGCCATCCGCGGCTTTGCCTTACTGAATATGCTCCTGTTCCATTTCTTCTATGACGTATTTATTATCTTTGGACAGGACACCGGCTGGTACCGCTATCCTGCAGTGAGAATATGGCAGCAATTTATCTGCATCACCTTCTTGGTGGTGTCCGGAATATCCTGGCACTTCAGTAGAAACAATCTTAAGCGCGGTATTCGTTTAAATCTCTATGGATTGCTGATCACAGTGGTGACCCTGCTTTTCATGCCTTCCCAGACAGTATGGTTTGGAATCTTAAACTGTATCGGTTGCGCAACATTGCTTATGATACCGCTACACAAGGTATTTACCTCACTTGCACGACGCCTTAGCCCTTATAAAGCCGCTCTGGACGTAGGCGGATTGGTTCTTGCCTTGTTACTCTTTGGCTTGACCCGAAATGTTACTGACGGCTATCTAATCCTTGCATGGCATCCTATTGATCTGCCGCATCAGTTGTATACCCGCCCCATGACAATTCTGGGCTTTCCTTACATAGGCTTTACATCCAGTGACTATTTTCCGATTCTGCCATGGTTCTTTCTGTTTCTGGCAGGATACTTTAGTTGGGAAGTCCTCAGCAGCACTCCCCTCCTTAAAGTTTTTCGTATAAAAGTACCACTTTTATCCTATATCGGAAATAAATCCATCTGGATTTACTTATTACATCAGCCACTGTTATACGTCATTGCTTATCTACTGATTCAATTGGGTGGAATAACCTTTCATTAGTTTAAATATATGCACAGAAAAATCCCGTGATTTGGCCATAACCAAGTCACGAGATTTTTTATTACCGAAAATTCTTTTGATCAATCTTTCTATTTATAAATATTTTTGTAATCTCTCAATATTCTTTGTCTCAAAATCAATCAGTTGCCTAGCCAAAGCTACCGCCTTCTCTCCGGCTTCTTCATTATGGTTCAACACCTTGTTCATTTCCAGGATACCATTATTGCTGTTTTTGATCATTATTTCTGCAATATGTGCTGTACTGGTATTCAACAAGGTATTATAATGTATTCCCGTTCTGAGCATAAAGTCTGAAATATGATTAGAAAGATATGGCTGGGCTTTGGCTTTTAGAATTTGATCAAGTGCCGCATTATGAATCTCCGTATACCTCATGGACTGTCTGGATACCTGTATCGCCAGCTGATCATCATTTATTTTATCTGATATGGTATTTATGGCCATTATGGCATTTTCTGTATTCTTCTGGATTTCCCTGTAAATCGTAACCTCCTGTGCCTTCATATGATCTCCTCTCACTAGCTGATCGATCCTGCAAAGGATCAGATAATAAAAGGATGCTTCTCAACTCCTGAAAGCATCCTTATCCTTGCAAATATATTGTCACCTAAAAATATTATTCTATACTACTGCACATACTCTGATTTCACAAATCCGACCATGCCTTTATAACGTACCTGACTCCAACCATTAGACTCAGACAAAACCTCCAGAGAATCTCCACCCACTACAACACCAATTTTCTCAGCCGACTCACTGGCTTCTCTTCTTAAGTTTACATTGGTAGTGGCCTTCACAGTCTTCATGGACACACCGCTATTCTGCGTTTCTGCTCCTTCTACCTGAAGGTATTCAGACTTAATATAACCATCCTTACCTTCAAATATGATCTTGGACCAACCATTGGCACGCTGCTCAGTCACCTGCACTCTGGTGCCACCGGATACTTTTCCCAGTTTATCTGCCTGCTCGCTATCAGAGCTTCTGACATTTACTGTAGTAGTGGCTGTGGCATAAACAGTACCCTGGGCAACAGGCGCTTCCGTGGCATCTTCTGAAGAGGACTCCTGTGTCTCCACTTCCAAACCACTGTCCTGTTCTTTGCTATTTTCAGCCTCTTTCTGAGCATACTGTGCAGCCAACGCCTCTCCTGTAGCCTTACTAACTTCTTTCTCCAATTCACTTAGATAGTCAAATAATTTATTATTATTTAATATTAATTCATTATATTCTGCATTAACCTTATTATTCAAATCCACAACATCATCCTGAAGGCTGATCGTCTTAATATACTCCAGTATATCATCCGGATTCTCCCCTTCATTCAGATACAGCCCACCATTCTCATCTGTACATACATAAAATGCTGTCAGACCCGGAAGTCGATCTTCATGACCGTAAAATGTCACATGAGTATACACATAAGCCACATAAGAACCATCAACAGGACCGGGTTTCACATAAATCTGAATCAAGGGATAGCTTTCAATATATTTGCTAAGCTCCTGAATCCTGATAACTTCCGTGTCCTCCACATAATTACTGATATTCCGGATCGT
>JAFYSG010000049.1 GCA_017559435.1 Lachnospiraceae bacterium | reverse complement strand
CACCAATACTGACGTAAAGCGATGTCTGCCGTCCACTGTCTCATAGATCTTGTCCTCTAAGACACCGTTTGCATTGACACCATAGGACAGGCCACTGAGGACTTTTTCTCCGCCTTTGATCAGAGGATATTGCTCCCTGTTGGCATTGTTCATGACAAGTGTGCCATATTCCTTAAGTTGGTAGCCTCCGGCGCCTTCAGGGCTTAACAGCTTGTCTCTTACTTCTGCAGAGATACCTGTCTTAAAACGGATTCCGGACTTACCTGTGATGCGGATGGAGAATCCGTGGTATGACAGTAAGTCATTTAACTCAGGCACTTCCGTGGCCTGATACTGTTTTCCATCGTGAGAAAGCTCCCAGACATGCATGCCTACGGGCACATCTTTCTCGTTGTATTGGTACATCACTGCTGTGGTCGCATCTCCGTGAGATACATCTACCCAGTAGCTGTCTCCTCCGGACACTGTCGCTGCCCATTCCACTCCATCTACATAGATAGTCGCATCACTGTAGCCTTCCGGCGGCGTCAAAGAGATGGTATAGGACACCGGGGTGTTTTCTGTGGGTTTCTCTGTAGGTTTCTCACAAGGCTTCTCAGGCATATTATTGTATACCGGAATCTTGAATACGAAAGTATTTTCCAGGGAACCGGCATTCTCGTAAGACTTCCGGATATTCTTGCCCTCACTGGTGGGTGCGCACACGTTCTGCATGTATTGATGCCAGTATAGGCCATCATAGCTGTTATCTACGTCAAATTTCTGCAGATACAGGGTATCCTGGCCATGCAAAATGTAGTTGGCAGAAATAATCCGTGCGCCGCCGTATATGGAATAATAGGCTCCACCACTTTCCGGATGGTCTGCATCGGTCCACTTTTCTTTTTTGGCTCGCTCCAGTCCGGTAAGGATCACTTCTTCTGTGGTGGTGCCGGATGCACCTATGTTAAAGTAGTTGTAGCAGCCTTCATAGCCGAGATAAGTACCACTGATCAGCGCCGATTTGCCTGCACCCTGCTCCTGGTATACGCGACAGGCAAGATGGAACGGACTCACTCCCAGCTCCTCGCCTGTCTTAAAAAAGGTATGGGCATAGGTCAGTACCGTCTTAGGAACATTTCCCGCCATAAACGTGTTGTTCAGAAAGCTCTGCAATGCAGCTTCAGTGTGATAGGATACATTATAAGTCAATTGTTCAAACTGGAAGATTCCCTCTTCAGTCAGACCATTTCTGGGATCCAGATAATATTTCAGGCTATCCTCTGTCACATAGGCCCAGTTAGGGCTGTGGATCTCGTCCCACATGTAGTCAGGGAAAGAAGACGGTATCAGGTTTCGTCCCCGCACCATCTGGTTCTCTACCACATCGTTCCAGTTCAGGTTGGTATTCATTTTTACAAAAGTCCAGTTGGGATGAGCCTCTTTTAAAGCTATCAGCGCTGCCCGATAACTCTCCGGGAACTGCTCTACGTCTGCATAGAGTTGGGTGCCTTCCTCCGTCAGCGTCATTAGGCCTCTGGCTGAAGGATTCATTCCGTAATCGCTCTCCCACGTAAGGAATACTTCATCCGAACAGGCCAGATTGGCTCTTTCCACATACCCGCTATATTCCTGCCCCTGATAGTAAAAGGTGACTTTCTCCCAGACATCATAAGGGCTGTTGATGGCTATATCTCTAATCTGCACCTGCTGTCCACTGGGTACTTCTACTATGACCGTGCTGTCCTCATCAGGATTTGCTCTGACAGGATAGGTATCACTTAAGTACACCAACGCCATAACAGTACGTTCTTCCAAGATCTCTTGAAGCGCATTCTTTGCTTCCCCGATCCATTGTTGTTCTTCTTCGCTGAAGGTATACTCTCTTTGCCAGAAACGACCAATAGCCGCATCATCCATAGATGCTGCAGCTACCTGATATGTATAATTTCCTTCAGTTAACATGGTTAATATCAGCGCCAATGAGCACAAATAAACCAAGTATCTCTTCATAGTCTACTATTTCCTTTTCTTCTTGTCTTTCAGTGCCTGCTTAACTTTATTACGGATGCGAAGCATTCTCACCTTAAAGTTGCCTTCTGTAATGCCTTCCATCTTAGCCAGCTCTTTCACGGAATATCCGGCATAATAGAACATATGAAGAAGCATCAGCTCATGTTCATTCAACACTTCATCCATAACCATATGCATTTCTACCAGACCATAATCAGCCTCGTAGCCTTTGATCTCCATCAAGATATCTTCCGTTTCCATCAACGCACGTTTCTGCACTCTGCGGTGCACACCCATGGTCTTGAACTTGGCAGTCTCCATAAGCCAACCACCGGGATTCTCATGCATGTATACTTTCTCAGCTTTGCGGACTGCTTCGGCAAAAGCATCCTGTACGATATCCTCAGCCATAGACCCACAAAGTGTGTCTTTTCTTACCATGTTAAGCATTTTGTTATAGTTTTCTTTGTACAACTCCTCAATAAATTTCATCGCTTTATCTTTTGTATTGTCCATAATATTCCCTACCTTCTACCACTCAAAAATAAAAGTATAAAGGTTCTTTTTATAATTATACCTAAAAACATGTAAATTGACAATGCTTTATTACGGGACAAGTATAATTTTTATAAAATTAGTTCACTTTTTTAAAATAATGGCTAAATCACAGACAGCTGTAACCATTCTAGTGTCTCTACGGTTCTTCCAGACGTTAAGTAATACATTATGCATCTTTCCGGAACATAATGCTTTAAAACGTTCTTCCATGACTATTTGTTTATGCTTCATAGCCTGATACCCTTCTGTTGTCTGCATGAGTTTTTGACCATCAAACTTATCCAATATACTGAGATATTCTGCGATTTCGTTCAACTTTCTTTGTCGGTTTAGTAACCTCTCCAGTCTGTGTTCTTCTTTTCCTGCATTGTTGTCATGTCTTCTATGCCATGCCAGTTCTTCATCCAATTGCATAAATCCGTGTTCTTCTGCTGCCCAGGCGCAAAGCAGAAAATCATGGGGAACTTGTGGGTTTTTTAGAAATTGCTCTGCCCCGTCTCTCCAATTGTGGAATTTTCGTTCATACCACTGTCCGGAATATGCCATAACCATACCAGGCCATTCACATTTGTAAAACACATCCCCAATACTGACATTTCTGGTTGTTCCTGTTCCGTTGGTCCTTGTGGGGCGCATCAGCGTGCGTATCTCACTCCCTTCTTCATTGATCAACCCGAATTTGCAGCTTAACACTTTAATGCTTTCATTCTTTTTCATAACATCCATCATGTGTTCCAGTTTATGTCTGTCCCAGATATCGTCCTGATCTGCAAGAAATACATACTCCCCCCGGCACAAACTCATACAATAATAAAAATTATCAGGATAGCCTTTGTTCTCACGGTTACAGTAAAATTGCCATTTACCTGACAAATGGTTTACTTGTATAAATTGATTTATGATATCCCTGGTTTGATCGGTGGAACAATCATCACACAAAATCACCTCGTCAGGTGGCAATGTCTGATCTAATATGCTTTGCAGTTGGTCCTTAATATAAGCCTCTCCATTATAAGTGCCCATGCATACCGAAATCATATTACTCTCCCTTTGTGCTGAATCAATTTCTGGTAAATCCTTTTGTACTCTGCAGTCATTTTTTCTGTAGAGTTCTCCTCAGCAATTCTTGCTGCCAATGCCTCTCCTCGCAAGACAACTGTTTCTTTTCCGGTGGTTTCCTCATTTGATGCCAGGACTTTTCGGACAGCTTCATCAAATGCCTGTTGATTTCCCACCTCTACAGCAATTCCCTTCCCGTCTGTCAGCTGTTCAGGAATTCCTCCTGCCAAAAAGCCCACCACAGGAGTACCACAAGCCATTGCCTCCAGCGTCACTGTTGCATAATTCTCTGCAAGAGATGGCAGAACAAAGACATCTGCCATGGTGTAATATTCTGCCAGCATATCTGCATCGGAAGTATTGGGAATGGTTATTACATTGGTGGTTCCCTCCAGCATATGATTGTTTTTTTCATTCCAGCCAATCAAAATAATTTTCGCTTCATTTTCTAAGTCCTTTGCCAATTGTATGATATACTTTGCACCTTTTCGCACATCCTGATACCCCACCGCAATACCCAGAATCAATTTTTCATCCGGAAGATATCCATATTTTTCACGGCATCTTGCTTTTCCCCTTGGATAAAAAACGTTCTTTACCTCAATTCCGTTGCGAATTGTGACACACTCATACTTGCCAACAAATGACTTCAGGGCCTCTTTCGTCAGCCATACAGAGGGTGTGACGATAATCTTTTCGGCACCTTGTGTAAACATTTCTTTCTTGTGTTTCCACATCCAGGCAGTAAAATCAAACCACTGACTTTTGGGATATGTCTGTACATTAGGACAATTTCCACAACCACTTTTCCACTTCTCGCACTCAAAAAAGTAACCGCAATTACCGGTAAAGGCATAACAATCATGAAAGGTCCAGACACAGGGAATTTTATGGGTATTGATATATTGAAATAAAATCGGCAGGTTCAAATAATAACCATGTAACGCATGTAGGTGAACCAAATCAGGCTTTATCCGATCCATATAAGCAATCAAGCGTTTCGTAGCAGCCTTGTTAAACCAGCCACTGATACCGGTCACTCTGCTCATAAGTGCCGAAAAATAGATTTCGGGTGCCTTTCCAAATTGATATACATTGGGATCATTAGCATTACATCCACGCCCAAATGCCACATAAGCATCTTGCCCATCCTCCAACAATTGCCTGTGAATACAGGCTACAATACGTGCAGCCCCACCCTCATTATAATGGCTGTTAATCTGCAATATCTTCATGAAATGTTCTCCTGTTCCTTCTGCTTACCCCAAGATCATCTTCACCACCTCAATCGCAACACACTCCACAAGATACCATCTGCTGTAACCATTCATACGGTAGCAAAAAAGGTATCTCTCGCGAATGCGCTTCACAGCTTCTTTAAAGCTCTTATGGTTGCTTGCCCCTCCCATGCGGAAATTGGCCAGGACTTTGTCCACTGTGATAATTCTCTTATGAAGCTTACGCATCTTCAGGTAAAATCCATAATCATCGTGGATTCCCAGATCGGCAAAGGGATGTTGTTTATAAAGTGCTGCTTTCACAAAGGTAGTGGGATGATTCCAGTCTCTGGAAGTCTGGAATTTCCGTTGTCTGGCTTTTTTTACAAAAGTACTGCCGTCTGATTTGTGCATACGGATATGAGCAAACATCAGGTCGCAGTGACTCTCACGGAAGGTTCGAACTACGGTTTCAAGGGTGTCCGGTTCGTACCAGTCATCGCTGTTTAAGATACCGATGATGTCACCTGTGGCCAGATGGATGCCTTTGTTCATGGCGTCGTAGATGCCACGGTCAGGCTCACTGATGATCTTGTACTCTGCTCCTGCCTGTTCAAAAGCAGGGCGGAAGGCTCCCGCTTTGGCCACGGTGGCATCTTTGCTGGCACCATCGATGATCAGGTATTCCAGCCGGGGACGCTCTGTGTCATGGGACTTCTGATTCACACTTTGCTCCAGCACGGATCTGATCGCAGTCTCTATAGACTTCTCACTATTATATGTCACTGTAATGATGGTGATCTTCATGTTCTATGCTACTGCCTTTCTGTCCTGTGTATACTTTCCTTAAGAGAATATATCTGATAACCATCGAAGGCTTCTCTACTTAAGTCTTGGTCTATGGTCAGATTCCCGAAGGCCTTGTTGACCAAGCTTCCCGGTTTTCCCGGAAGTTTGGCGGCCATAGATACAAGGGGATTTAGTATGGCCCAGAGGCACACTTTTTTGCCCTTCTCCCGGGCGATCATGCGGATCATTTGAGCCGTAACGGTATATTCTGCATTCTGTGGATAAAAAATTCCGCCTCTCCCGTCATCGATCAACAATCGCACAAACTCCGCCAGATTCTCCACATATAGCATGCTGCGCTCATTGACTACAGCAGGGCAGACCGGCAGTTTGCCCGCAAGAAGTGAGAGCACTGGGTAATTGCCTTTGCTGCCTTTCCCGTATATCATGGGCGGGCGAAGCACTGCCACCCGAAAGCTGTCCGTTTCCAGTCTGCGAAGGCCTTTTTCCGCCTGCCATTTGCTATCCCCGTAGAAATTGGCAGGGGCTGGGGGCGTCTCGAGACTAATATGCTTCCTGCTGCCCACAGGGGCGCTTTCCCCATATACGATGATACTGCTCATATAAATAAATTGCCTAACGCCCTGTTCTCGAGCCTTTGCAGCCGTCTCCAAGGCTAGATCCCGATTCACCTGATAATACAGAGCCTTGGTCTCTTCCGTCACTTTTCCCACATCCGCATGGGCGATTCCGGCCACGTGAAACACGGTATCGAAAGGTGCAAAATCATAGTTTTTCCAAGTCTCATCCAACAGTGAAATGGTGTCTATGCGATACATTTCTCTTCCATGTGTCCCGTTATATTCCAGCAGATATCTCTCTACACTGCTTCCCACATAACTGTCAGCGCCTGTGATCAGAATCCGTTTCATTGCCGTTCCTCCTGTTTCACTGCCCCGGCAGTCTCCTGCTGCCCGGCTCCGGTGCCGCCTTCCACCACGCCATCACCTCTCAGCACACTTAAAAAAGTCCCCAAAAAGCACTTCAGATCCATGACCGGTCCCATCTTCCTCACATACTCACCGTCTAATGCTGCCTTGACCGGTATCTCCAATTCATCGCGCCCATTGATCTGGGCCCACCCTGTGAGCCCGGGTCTCACATCGTTGGCACCATAGCGGTCCCTTTCAGCGATCAGGTCAAACTGATTCCACAGAGCCGGCCTGGGCCCCACTACTGCCATATCACCTTTTAGGATATTGAGTATCTGCGGCAGTTCATCCAGGCTGGTCTTACGCAGAAACTTCCCTACCTTGGTAATATACTGCTCCGGATTCTTAAGCAAATGAGTGGGCATATCCTTGGGGGTATCCACCCGCATGGTACGAAACTTCAAGATCATAAAATGGCTTTTATGAAGTCCTACTCGCTTCTGTCTAAATAGTACGGGACCCGGCGTATCCAATTTAATGGCTACGATCAACACCACAAATACCGGCAGAAGCACCATCAGCCCCACCAGTGCCAGCATAAAATCTACTACTCTTTTCACGATCTGATACATAATTTCCCCCTGTTGGTCAATTGCCGAAATGATATGTGGGTACAATTTCCTTCACGATCTCGCGGATATCGCACTCTTCATCCAGGGAAGCCTGGCGCAGTCTCTCCAACTGTCTTTCAAACTCTTCATCATCAAACACGATGGGTTTGCCAATATAGATCATCCTGTTGGCAGTCTCGGTCAATCCTTCCTCGTTCATTAGCAGTTCTTCATACATTTTTTCTCCGGGACGAAGTCCTGTGAATTCAATCTTGATCTCCTCATCCACTTTGTAACCGGACAATTTGATCAGGTTCTTGGCCAGGTCTACGATCTTCATGGGTTCTCCCATATCCAGCACAAAGATTTCTCCGCCCCGTGCGTAGGCTCCTGCCTGAAGTACCAGGGATACCGCTTCCGGAATGGTCATAAAGTATCTGATGATGTCAGGGTGCGTCACCGTCACGGGACCGCCCTGTTCAATCTGCTTTTTAAACAGAGGCACCACACTTCCGTTGCTTCCCAACACGTTGCCAAAACGCACTGCCACATACTCTGTGGAGGATTTACGATTCATGTCCTGAATGATCATTTCACAGATCCTCTTGGAGGCACCCATGATGTTGGTGGGATTTACCGCCTTGTCTGTGGAGATCAGCACGAAACGCTGACAGCCGTATTTATGGGCAGCTCTGGCCACCTTCCAGGTGCCGAACACATTATTTTTCACAGCCTCATTAGGACTGGCTTCCATAAGAGGCACATGTTTGTGGGCTGCAGCATGGTACACAATGTCCGGGATATACTGGTGGAAAATTTCCTCGATCCTGGCCGTGTTTCGTACAGAACCGATTAGTACTACCAGATCCAGGTCGGGATATTTCCGAGCAATTTCCTGTTGTACCTCGTACACACTATTTTCATAGATATCCAAAAGAATCAGTCTGGCAGGTTTATGCTGGGCGATCTGGCGGCTTAATTCACTGCCGATAGAGCCACCGGCGCCGGTGACCAGCACCACCTTACCACTGACATAGTCAATGATCTCTTCCACGTTGACTTCTATGGGATCTCTTCCCAACAGATCCTCGATCTGTACCTCACGAAGCTTGGATACATTCACATCCCCATTGATGAGTTGGTACATACCGGGGAGAATCTGCATATGACAGCCGCTCTCCTTACAGATTTCCAATATAGGCCTTAAGGCAGCTCTGCTGGCAGATGGAATGGCAATGATAATCTCGTCCACAGCATATTTGTCCACACTCTCCAGAATCTTGTCTCTGCCGCCTACAATGGGCACGCCCCGCAGATATTTTCCATGACAGCCCGGGTGATCATCAATGGCACATACTACGTGCATGGTGAGATAATTACTGCTTTCGATCTCCTTCATGATAGCATTGCCGGCAGCACCTGCACCTACAATCATGCAGTTGGTCCTTGATTTCTTGCCAAAATGACTGAGCCTTCTATTCTGCAGCATACGAAGAAACCGGTAACTGAATCGCACTCCACCTGTGAATATAGCCATGAAGAACCCGTAGAAGAACGGATAGCTTCCAGGAATACTTCTCTCCAACAACAAGAAAAGTACCGGCTGCATAACAGCACAGAGGACCACTGCGATCATAATATTCACAAGCTCTGTATCTGATGCATAACGCCAGACACTGTTATACAGCCTGAAAATATTGAATATGATCAAAGTAATCAGTACGTTTGGAAAATAAGCCTCCAGTACAGCTACCCAGAACTCTCTGGGTACATCCATAAATTGAAACTCATAACGGACATATAGACTGAGCATGGATGCCAACAGGATAGCAAACATATCTGACAATATTAATAATACAATCCTAGTCACCGGTATCTTCAGAATACCTATTCTCACATCATTTAATCTCTTCATAATATCACCATTCCCTAATGTATCGTAACATAATTTCCCTTATATTGCTACTTCTAATATTTACCATTACAGTTCAGCCAGAGACGATATTCGGATAAAAATCGTGCTCGCACGAATTTTTATCCGTGTATCGCCTCTGAGGGAGCGCCCGCTAATGAGCAAAAGGAGCTGCGAAGCAGCGGAGAGCCCCACAGGGGCGGTTTTGCGAATGGGCGCGTGCTGAACGTCACTTAGGCGTTACTCTACAGCGTACAGCCATATCCCCCAGAAACTTTTCTCCGTCTCAAAATACCCTATAAGCTTAAGCCCCAGATCCTCTGCGCAGAGGATCTCTCCCCCGGAAAATAAGTACTCACAGCCCAGATCTTTCAATGCCTCCATATCAAAATCCAGTTTCTCATATTTCACATTGTCATACTTGGACAAATTCCAATAAGTACCCGAAGCACCATTAAACAGATAGCAGCGGCTTCCCCACCGGTCAAAATACAGCCTGGTCTCCTCATTTTTTAACAGTTCCTCCCCAATGACCCGCCGAAATTTATGCTTATATTCCAGGGGATAATTGTTGGAGTAACCATCCACCGTATAAAAACCGTGCATCAGAGAAGGTGCCGGACTGATCCCTAAGTGTGCTACGCGGTAGGTACTCATGTCACGCCCGATGACCTGCTCAATGTCACTCATCAGATCCTCAGCATAATAACTCTCCCAGGAGATATATCCTGTTATATCTGATCCATTATTGTACTGATTTACATTCCGGTAAAAATAAGCCGCAGGCTTAATCAGATTCAGCGTGGGAAGCAAAAGGAGCAAAAGCGCCAAACACTTCACCAGAGTAATCTGCCATGGGCCCTTCCTCTTCCACCATATACTGAATACAAGGGCAAAATCAAGATACCAAAGTGCAGGATACAGCCAATAATATCGCTCTGCCTGAAAGTAACGCAAAAAACCGCTCACGCCATTTTTCAGTTCTGCCACCCATTGACATCTGCAGATTCCAAACAAAAGAGCAATCCCCGCAAGCACCAGAAAAACGCCCGCAGCAGCCCGGAAACGTATTTTTTCCTGTTGTTCTAACTTACCATAACGAATGGCTTCTACGAGCAAAAGCACCAGAATCGGCAAGATCAAATACTTATGCAGAGACACCGCATGCTGGGAGCTGTTTAAAAACACATCCCGGACTGTTTCAAAAAACGGATATCCATTATTGATCAGCTCCTCCCGATGGCTGACATAACTGCTTTGTCCCAAAAGAAGTTCCAAAAACAGGTTATGATTCACTGCCACATAGGTTCCGGTCAAAAGTGCAAATCCTCCTGCGCTCCATGGATTCAGCCTTTTATGCAAACCCTGCCACACCATATGAACAGCCCAGAAACTGAGCACCACATATCCTATAAGTACCAGATGGGTGGTAAGCCCAAACAGCAAGATCAACAGCATACTTGACCCTAGCCTCTTCTTCTGATACAGGCACAGAATGGCATAGAGCAAAAGCGGAACACCCCAGGCTGACAATCCATAGACAGGCTGAAGGGGCAAAAGTGCAAAACATGCTGCTGTCACCACCCCCAGAATACTGCTGCCGGTGATCTTACGGGTGCAGGCATACATCCCAAAGTACCCGCAGGCACAGACAACCAGGTATTGCACCAAAAACGCCCAAAATGTAGGTAACCACCGATACAACGGGATAAACAAAATGGCCGACGGCTGCATACCGCTGGCACTTATGCCGCCCAGGATCTCAGGGAAAAATCCGCTATGATCCGAAAGGTGTCTGGCATTCAACACATAAGTCAGCAGCGTCTCATCCAACTGGTCGTGAATCTCAAATACACTTCCCTCTTTCAGCACCAAATAGGGTAAGAAGGTTATGCCCAGAAAAAGGATTCCGGTCCACCACAGAGAGTGTGCATCCAGCCAAAGAACAAAGCTGCCCAAACAACTGCCTATCCTGTGCAATATGTTACCGTTTTCGTCCTGATTCAGTTGATTCTTTACTGTGTACTCCTTCAATTTTTTCTTCCTCTCAAAAATTTATGGATTACTCTGATCCCCTTGGGCGCCATGACAAACAATGTGTGATACACTTTATTTTTGACTGTCAGGATTGGATTACTCATAGCTGCGCACCAGTGGCGGCGAAGCCATTTCACGATCTCCCGGTACTGAACATTGTCCCGATTCATCTGCCCGACGGGGATATGCAGCAGATATTCTAACCTCTGAAATACTCCAAAGCGTAATGCCACCGGCTCAAGCTCCGGATACATTTCCTTTACCATGGAAAATGCCACATCTGCATTATCCACGCTGTCTGCAAATACTCTGGAGAAGTGATCTTTGTTCTCCTTGCGGGTATTACTGCCCATGCGATAGAGCACATGATACCCAACCGCCGGCAGAGAAATCACCTTGCCAAGGGCAGGTAACATATGGATCAACAGATGAAAATCTTCATTCAGTACCCCTACCGGAAACGCCTCTTCCGGTATGGATTCTCTGCGGATCAGCTTGGTACAGAAGGAGCAGTCTCCTCTGTGCATCAAAAGTTCCTTTAAAAAGCTCTGACTATCGATACTTTCTATCTTATCGGGAGGTATACAGATATCCGGAAGGAGATTACCCGCCTCGTCCACCTCATTCCTGCCAATCTGTATTATATGTGCATTATATTCTATGGCAGCCTCTGCCAATCTTTCATACATATCAGGCTCTATATAGTCATCGCTGTCCACAAAGCCAAGATACTCTCCTTGGGCCTTTTCGATGCCCAGATTCCTGGCAGAAGAAGATCCACCGTTTTTCTTGTGGTACACCTTGATCCTGGAATCCTTTCCTGCCAATTCATCACACAGCGCTCCCGTGCCGTCAGTGGAACCATCATCCACCAAAAGGATCTCCAGATTCTTCCAGGTCTGGGCTGTAATAGAATCCACACACTTGGGAAGATATTTTAACGTATTATAAACAGGCACGATCACACTGATCAATGGTTGATTTTGTAACTTATTCATCTATGCTCCTTCATAAGGTATCCATACAATTTTTTCTCAGCCACCACGGGGGCAGGCGAACAGGGCCCTGTAGGGGTGATCAATGTACCAAGACCAACACCGCTTCGGCTGTCAAGCCCCAGCTTCCCCAGAAGCTCCATCAGGCATGCAGCCGCGTTCTCCGGATTCCATTCTTCCGTAATGGTGCGGTATGCCTGTTCTCCCAGCTTCCTGCAGCGGCTTCTGTCCTGTGCCAGCCATGCAGTCTGCTCAAACAGCTTACTGTGATCCTTATCCCGATAGATCATCCCATTCTCTCCATGACGGATCAGATACGGCACTGCCCCGATCATATGGTCAGCCACCACCGCACATCCACTGTTCATGGCTTCATTGACCACAGCTCCCCAGCCCTCTCCCCGGTCACTGGTGACCAGGTAAATATCTGCCTGCTCCATCAAGCTGCGGACCTTTTGAGGGGAACAGAATCCCGGGAAAGACATACAATCCGTTAACTTAAGTTCTTCAGCCAGTCTGTGGATTTCTTCTTCCATCTCTCCGCCCCCTGCCATAGTCAGGTGAAAGTCGATTCCCTTCTGTTTCAGATAGTGGGCAGTACGAACCACCAGCTCCGGATGCTTCCAGTCTATCATCCGTGCAGCCCAGAGTATGGAAATACTGCGTTCCTCACCACTTCCTTTGCCTTCCATCAGCTGATTCAGGTCATAATGCTTTGTCTCAGGGAAATAGCCCCAGCGGAACATTTTGTCAGGATAAGCCCTGATAATATGGAAATCATCAGCTACATAAGCTCCCGAACACAGCAGGTAGACCTGTGCATTCCTGTACCTGACGTGATCCTGGTATTTCTTGTATAATCCTCTGGGGGATAGGGCCTTCCATTGACCTTCTTTATAAAGCCTCTCACTGTATCGGATCACCGGCTTGCCACTCTGAAGCCGCTCAGCTATATAACTTTCATCCTCACAACCGCCGAATATCACCACATCGCTTTCTGCGATCAACGCCTTGCATTTTTCCGGCTCCCTATAATAAAGCTTCAGAAACGGCAGGTCTTCTGACTGCTGCCAGCCCATACGGACCCGTTCTTCTTCCATGGGCTCTGTCTGGATGAATGTATACTCTACTTCCGGCTGTGCACACATGGCTTTACTGAAGGGCATCTGGTGATGATTGATGTAGTTGGACACAAATGTAATTTTCATTTTGCACCTATTTTTGCATAAATCTCTAGCAATCTCTTGTAGTTTTCTTCTTTATTATGGGTTTGCTTTGCGTGTTTTCTTGCATTTTCACAATAATTCTTGCATACCGCTGCATCTGACCACATTCGGATCACTGCATCAGCCAGGTTCTGCACGATACCGTCCAGTTCCTTCTCTTCCCTCTCGTAATCTATGTGATCATAGTCCGTAAACGTCTGCTTTTTGGCAAATCCCCGAAACAGGATGCCATCTTCCCCATCACGGAAGATACTTGCAATGCCTCCCACATCGGCGCTGACACAGGGCACACCCAGCAGCATGGCCTCGCCCAGAGAATTGGGAGAGTTCTCCATACTGGAGCAGCACAGGAATAGCCCTGATTTCAGGTACTGTTCCTTCATCTGCTGTGCAGTCAGGCTTCCCAGGAAGGTTACTACATCCTGTAGCTCATACTTCCGGAGGATACTGCGAAGGTACTTGCCATACCCAGATATCTTGATCTTATCCTTGAGTGTATGGTAATTTACCAGACTGTTTCCCGCCACATGCACTGTCACATCCGGGTATTTCCTGCGGATGATGGGCAATGCCAACAGCAGATAGTGCAGGCCCTTTAACGGATAGTCTCCCTGACTTACAAATATCCTGTGAGGATTCTCATTATCAGGACTCCACTGATCGTGGTAGAAATCCGGCCGCAATGTTTCATTCATCACAAAATATTCTGCCGATTCATTCCAATATTTACTGTAAAAAGCATCCCAATGGGTACGTCCTGTAATGTTTCCTGCATTACGGATGGCTTCTATTTCTCTTTGCCCTCTGATCACATACTTTCTCTGCTGTTTCAGCATACTGTCCTTCTTTAAAAGATCCCGGAAGGTCACACTGCGGATCACCTTCACGGGAAGATTGGCCATATAGGCTCCGGCATAGACAGAGCACAGCCCCTGAATACCGATGAGCAGCTTATTTTTATCCGGGCACACCCTGGATGCGGCCAGCGTATGTCCAAACTCTGTGCCGAAGCAGTGTACCACATCCGGTTGAAAGTCCTCCATGATCTTTTTCAGTCGTCCCTCCAGCTGTTCATCATAATTCTGGGGGTGAACAGTATCCTCGTAAAAACCATAGTATTTCAGGGTTTTACCCGAAAGAAGTGCCTCGCCCGTGCATCCGCCCGGTTGTTTCTCCAAATCAGAGGTCACCGGAAACGCCACTGCCAGCTCTATCTCATTCTCATCACTGCGCTCCTGAATCACCGATGCCAGACCGGTCAGCCATCCCTCTTTATTGCTGGAGGGCAGATTCAGGTGCCCGGCCACCGCCGGCAGCATGATATTACAGATCCATAATACTTTCATCGCCATGATAATCCTCCTGACAGCTCATTTAATCAAACAACCAGTTTAAATACGGAAGCAGCCTGATATTCACATCATATGCCTGATGCAGAAACAGTGCAAAATACAGAACAAACGCGGCCCCCACACCCAGAGTACACAGGTTGCGCAGGGTTCCTTTTTTCATACCCAAAAGCAGATCAGGCAACAGGAAAATCTGAGACACGATCAAATAATATCCCACTCTGGATATCTCCGGTATAAAGGAACAGCAGGTGTATAAAAGCAGCCCGCCCACATTCAGGAAAAAGTAAAATCTAAGTCTCTTATTCTCACGTATCTGTTTGTGACAAATGGCACACAGTAATAATGTCCCCAGGCACTTGGCAATATTGGCCCAGGATAAGTTTCTCACATCAAAGGCTGAGCCCTCATAAAAAGGATAGAACAAAAAGATGATCTTCCTCCACAAAGTCTCGCCCAACACAGCTGCTACCCCAAGCAAAAAAAGCACAGCCGCATACCATTTCTTCCACTTGATCTCACTTAAAAATTTGGCAAACAGGTATACCGGTATCACCAAAAGCACCGATTTGTGAAACAGCGACGCGATCACGATCCACAACAGAAACATATCATATCTGCCCGAAAGCACATATTTCATGCTGTACATGGCTATGGCAAGAACCAGGTAATAACGGACAGAATTCAGGCTGGAGAAATAATACCCACCGGTCATCAGCAAAAAAACCGTCCCCGCAAACCAGCTCCCCTGGTCATACATGGCTTTCACAAAAAAGAAGCAGGTAACAATGGAAAAGAAGGCAAATACAGGCAGATAATTGTCACGGCCCAATAAAGTCTGAATGATCCATACCACAGCATTGAACCCCATCTCGTAGGAAACCGTGCGCTGTTGCATGATCAGATCAAACTGGAAACGGTATACCCAGTAGTCATTCCCCACTGCAATGCGGCATGCCGATACCGCAGTGAGCAGAAGAAAGATCATCACAGCCACACCTATGTGCAAGGCCTGCTGCCTATTTAAGCCTCCCCGCAGTCTGCCGGCCTCCGGGAACTTACCGCCCCCGGCCTTACGACGGGACGCCGGTTGTGTATGATATGGTACATATTCCTGATTGCGGATCAATATGCCAAGCAGCACCACAGCCACCGTAAGACTCAGATATACAGCCACTTTGCCTTCACCTCCCTTTTCCTTATCACGACAGTTCTCTTCGCTCTATTTCCTGCCATACAGCAAGCCCTTCACCCGATTATACAGCCCTGACATCACAGGACTCTCTGCCATTTTGGTCCGTAGGGGTGAAAGAGTCAGCAGAAGGATCCCACGATACCGGAACAATTCCCCGGCCGTCATATATTTTGCCGTGATCTCCTTGTGTTCCCCGGCGGATCGCTTGCGGTTCTCCTTTGTCTCAGAAAAGCCTCCGCCCTCATAAGACGCGATCACCATAGGCAGGTACACTGTGGATGCTTTTTTCACATAAAAGCACCACAGAAAATGTTCATAATCACCCCGCACCCGGTACTTAGGCTCGTACCCTCTCTCCTCAAACAGTGCTGCATCGTAGATACAGGCCTGATGGCAGGGCACATTCCGATAACAGCCAAAGCCATCGATCCTGGGGTTGGACGCAACTCTCACATCACGCAGGGCGTCGTAAATATCGCCGTAGAAGATCTTAGGTACAGCAGATTCCCACGCCTGTTCCGACCGACTAATCTCCTGCTTTAACCGATCCAGAACCTTCTCATCATAAAAATAGTCGCCACAATTCAGAAAGTAAAAGTACCGGCCTTTTGCATACTTTGTGGCCTGGTTCATACCTTCATAAATGCTCTTATCCGGTTCTTCAAAGATCTCTACACGATCCCAGAAATCCCGGTCTGCGCCATCAAGCCCTGCTTCCCGCATTTTCTTCAGTTCATCCACCGAATCATCCTTAGACCCGCCGTCCTTTACCACCACCTGATAATCCCGGCATACCTGAGCCCGGATGCTCTCTATGGTCTTTTGCAGCTTGTCCCCGGGATTCAGGGTCACTACGATAATACTGAATAATGGTCTGTTCTTTTTTATTTCCATTTCTATTTCCATTTCCGCATCTCCTACCGGTCAGCCTCTTTAATTCCTTCGCACATGATGGAAAAAGCGTCTTTTATCGAAATCTCCAGGCACATGGTCTCTCTATGGGCCAGTAAAAAACGCAGCGCAAAAGGTTTTGCCATGCGCTTATACATGTAACGATACAATACTCCTCTGTCGAAGAAAAATTTCCTGTGGTATCCTGAAAACCATGTGGACTCCCTGACTCTTTCTCTGCCGATCTCTACCGGAACCTTGTATACCTTCATCCCTTTGTGGATGCATTCCTGAATAAACAGGCTATCCTCACCGTTACTATATCTGGCACCGCCGCCAAATAACAAAGAAAAAGTGATATTTCTTCTGATGATGGCTTCCATCCTGACAGCACAGCTGTACGCCGAATATCTTCCGCAATTATAGCTTCTGACTCTGCCAAACTCAGAGATATGATAAGTCTCCCTCCCCGGCATGGCCTTCACGTTAAATAATAACATATCTGCTTCCGGGTGTTCTTCAAACGCCTGAAGCACCATGTCCCGATACCCCGGCACATATACAATATCTTCATCCGCAAACAGGCCGATGTCTGCCTGTGCTCTCATCAAGACCGTATTACGGCTCAGTCCTACCCCACGTTCTTTCATCGCAAAGAAACGCAGGCGGTGTCCCTGATACGCAAGCTCCTGATAGTCGTAATAATCTCCCTGACTTACGATCACAGCGTCACTGCCGATCTGCATCTCCTCTGCAAGTGCAAGGGGCTCCTTATTCATGGCTGATACCAGCAATTCCAGTGTCATGATCTTCCTCCATTATCCCTTTCGCCGTCCGAAATAATACCGATTCAAAAGCTTCCTGTCAGCATTCCAAAGAAGCGCTCCTGTCACTTGAACCTCCTGCACCTTCAGGCTCTCAAGCAGATGCATGATCCTCCTGCCACCATTCCCCCCGGCTTCCACGATAAGCAAGATACCATCTGCTTTCCTGAGACATTCTGCAGCCTGAGGAACTTGTTCAAAACTTGGAATACATACATACGTTAAGTCCGGCACCACCGGCAGACATTTCACCACTGCCTTAAGATCCAGCCGGGGATCTGCTGCCGTCACTGCAATCTGCTTTTTCCCACGAAAATAATATGTCAGATTAGCCTCATCGGTCTCTGAAAGAACCGTCTCAGAAGCCGCAACCGTTCCAAGCATAGGTATCCCGAACCGAAAAGTAAAGGTCTCCGGCACCCAGATTTCCTCACTCATACAGTAATAGACAAATAACGCAAAAAGCACAAAAAGGGCACCTGATACCGCCCCAAGAATACTTGCCTGCAGCGTCCTTGGCGTATTATCCACCAAGACAGGCTCCTTCGTATCAGCCACCATAATTCTCTCTATTTCCAACTTGTATTCCCCGAGAGCTTCCATGGCCCTCTGCACCACACGGTTCAAAACTTCAGACAGCTCCCTGTCAGATGTGGTCACTGTGGTAGTAGGCATCCTGAGATCAGAAGGCAGATCCGCCACCAGATAGTTCTCCGGATGCTGCGCAAAATCTTCCTGCTCTAGCAATGCTGCCAAAGCATCTGTCTCCTTCTTGGCCTCTTCTTTCACAAAATTCAGGAAAAGGTCCGTAGTCACCAATTGATTCCAGGTAAAATCATTGATATAAGTATATTCATATTGGGTATTAGGGTCTCTTCCATAGATCACTTCATACATGGTGGTCACCGCATACTGCTTTTGTCCGGTGATCACACCATTCCACAGACAATAACCGCCGCCCACAAGTAATGCGCCCAGAACGGTACCCAGGATCACGATCCATACCCGACGAAGCCCCCACAATACCAAAAGCTTTAAGTCAAAGGGCTCTTTCGCATAACTGCATTCCCACATATCAGTCCTCCCGCTTATTTTCTTCAAATTCCCTGCGCAGGGCTGTCACCTGTTCACTTTCTACACCCTCGGTACTATCCGGCCAGAACAATATCTTCAGTGTCAGGAGCATCAGTTTGATATCCAGCCACAGGGAATAATTTTCAATATAAGTCAGATCCAGCTTCAGCTTGTCATAAGGCGTGGTATTATATTTTCCATACACCTGTGCGTATCCGGCCAACCCGGCTTTCACCTTCATACGGTAAGCAAACTCCGGCATGATCTCCAGATACTGACCGATGATCTCCGGTCTCTCAGGGCGGGGGCCGATGAAGGACATATCTCCCAACAGAATGTTGATCAGCTGGGGCAATTCATCAATCCTTACTTTTCTGATAAACTTACCGATGGGTGTGATCCTGTCGTCATGCTTCTTGGCTAACCTGGCCACACCATCCTTCTCCGCATCGGTACGCATACTGCGAAACTTCATGATCTGAAATTTCCTGCCGCCCTCTGTACAGCGCACCTGCTTGTACAACACCGGTCCTCCATCGTAAAGTTTGATGGCAATTGCCGTAATCAGCATAAAAGGAGATGCAAGTACCAGCAAGATCAGCGAACACACCACATCGATCATACGCTTCATAAAACGCTGCTCCATGGTCATGCTATACTCTCTGGTCAGCAGGATCGGCGTATCAAACAGATGCAGCTCTTCTGCTCCAAGCAAGATCACATCAGAAATCTTAGGCATGATATAAAAACGGATAGAGCGGGAATAACAGAATTTCAACAAATCATTCCTCTCTTCCACCGTGGTATCCCAGATCACCACCGCATTGTATTCTCCACTCTCATATCCACGGACAATTTCTTTCTTTGCAGCTTCTATGCCTTGATGCACATCCATGGTACCCGCAATCACATACTTATCCTTACGACTTTCGAACTTTCTCTTGATATCCTCTGACGACCGTCTTCCGTGAATCAGCAGAAGCTTGCGGGGCGGGAATACTCTCTGGTAAATCTGATTGGCAATATTGATCCAAATGATGACCACCAGTATCTGCATCAGTGTCATCAACACAAATGGCACGGGTTCAAATAACCTCGTTACGATCAGAGACATCTGAAAATAAATAAATACATTTACAAGCAGCGTGGCAAACACCTGGGAGAAAATGATTTCTGCATTTTTCAAAAATCCGATCCTCAGCCCACCGTACATATTGGAAAAGAAAAATAACATAAAGGCATAAATGAGCACTTGCAACAAATATCCCTTAAACCAATAATTTAAGTCAACTAATCTGTCCATACTGGGGTACAGACTGGTCAAATAAGTGTATGTAAATATGAGTACTTCCATGATCAGACAGATTCCGGCCAGACTTAAGTTGATCAGGCGTTTAAAAGCTTCCTTCTTGTTCAATGTTTTTCTCCTTTCAGTAAGGGGGCGGTTCTCTGCCCTATACGCGTATTATACCACCTAGTGTAAAATAAAGCAAAAGTTTTATACTCTTCGTAATACGGCGCGGACGGCCCAGAAGCAGAAGTAGTACATGCTCTTGAAGACAGACAATCCCTCTGCCCGGCGGTATAGGTTCCAGATTCTTCTGACGGCCTCCAGTTTATTAGAAGACAGGGTGTGTCCGGCTCTGCGGTATCTTACCAGATTTTCATCAAGACCATAAGCCTTATAACCGTTTCGCAATACCTTCCACCAAAGGGCGGTGTCCTCACTTTTGATCTGAGGCATGTAAAGCTGCTCTTTTTCGATTTTCTTGGTATCAAACATCACCGTGGTAGTGAAGATGGTGGTGTTCTTTAGCGCATCCTCATACTCCATGATTGCCGGCACGTGTACCACTTTGCCAAGCCCCTTGCCGTTTTCGTCAGCAAATTCATAGCCTGTAAAAGAAAATGCTGCTTGCGTTTCATCCATAAACGCAAGCTGTTTTGTAAGCTTGTCCTTCTCCCACAGATCATCCGAATCCAGATACGCAATATAACGGCCTGTGGCTTCCCGGACACCTCTGTTTCTGGCAGCTGCAGCCCCTTGATTGTGAGGCTGGCGCACCATACGGATCCGCTCATCTGCCATTTCCTTGCAATACTCTTCCAACACTTCTTCTGTCCTGTCGATGCAGCCATCCAGCACCAGGAGCAATTCCCAGTTCTCATAAGTCTGACTGCGGACACATTCCACTGTTTCTATAATGAATTTTTCCACGTTATATACAGGTACGATGATACTTACCTTTTTATCCATTTTGTCCTCTTTCTCTGCATCCGTCACTTGGACCGGAGCCTATATATATCATATCCCTCTGTTTCCTTAAGCGTCACAGCCAAATTCATTTTGGCCGCCACATCGGTTACACAGGATGAGATTTCTTCTGTCACTTCTGCTGTGGACGACGCCGGTATCACAATACAGTTGACACCCTTGTTCAAAGCAGTCTCCAGTACCACACAGGCTGCTGTCCATTCTTCTTCCTTAACAAACTCCGTGGCTTCCCCCTCTGTCAGACCTTCCATCCACTCATATAGGGCAATGGTCTCCTGATCATATACGTCATATGCATAGGCGTTCAGTGCCACATCCCACATATTCCTGCCATATAACAACTGAATCTGACCATTTTGCCCCCGCACATGTACCAGGATTTCTCTGGGAGCCCACAAACAGATAGTATCAGTATCTCCTGATTCTGCTAATTTATCCAATATCCTTACAGTCCGAACTTTATCCGTCGCCGTGTCAGCCCCCTCACAACTGCCCACATTCAGATTTCCGCATAAAAAAATCACCGCAAGTCCCACTGCCGCCAGGCCGGCCGGCTTTAAAACATTCCCTTTCCAGCGGCTCCTGCAAACTTCCAAATAAGTACCGGCTGCTCCATAAGCTATGATCAGCGTGACCGGAACCACACTCCAGAGCCATTTATAATCATAAAATTTTGTCTGATACTTCATCAGAAGCACTGCCGTCAGAGGAAATATCACCGCAGCTGCCATGATGGAAGCATATATCATAAGCCTCCACAAATGACCTTTGGGTTCATCGGCCGGCCCTGCACCTGCTTTCCGGTACCAATAACATAATAATACCCCTAAAAATAACACTGCATACTTCCCGGCATCGGTATACGCAAACCATCCACTTATCCCATTTCTTATGAGTTCTTGCATGATTCCCCTCCTCTGCCCTCTCTGATACGAATCCACAGATTAATGAGTAACATCACAACAACCACCAACAGGCATGCTCCAAGGCCATACAAGGTCCATACGATACAGGCTTCTGCCAGTATGGCAAGAACCGACACCTTCCATTTCTTCTTAAGACACATTCCCAAAGTAAAGGGAAATAAAATACCGTTACGAACAGATACCCCACGATATCCACTGTGCAGCAACAAAAAACCATCCATCACATCCATATAATCACCACACCAGAATAACACAGAAATCACAAACAACATCAGCAGTCTGCCTGTTCTGTCACTCCCAAACAATATTTTCCCCAGCACACTGTAAGCAAAATAGCAGACCACCAGCACCGTTACAGGCACCAGCCGGCACACTACCAGCTCTGCGTCAAGCCCCGTCAAGCGACAGATAAATGTATACAGACTTGGCAGACACAATATCTTGAGTCGAATGGGAACCCCGACTGTATACGGCTGCCCTGTCAAAGGATTGATGCTATAGACCTGATCCTGTGCAAGGTTCGTCCGAACCATTTCTAACGTCAGATCTCCTGTATTGCAGCTCTTGTCCCCCGTCATGATCACAATCACCTGAAGCACCACAGATAATGCAAAAGCACCGGCCAAAAGCTTGTCAGACATCCTCCATGCTCCGAAACCGCAGCTGCCTTTGGTAGATGTCTGCCTACTTCTACCTATCATTAACACTATCACACCGACTACCGCCAGAACAGAAATCACAGCCACCCACAAGAACGCTGTACGTGAAACTGACCATCTCAAAAATACTGCTGCCAGGTGACAAACTTGGGCAGCCCCGATCAGCACACAAAAACCAGCCGGCAGAATCTCCCCCGGATCATAATTACCATTCCCATTTAAACATCTCACCACGCCGTATCCTAATAAATACAGCACCAATGCCATAACTATCCACAGTAAAATAACCATGTTTCTCCTGTCCGTCTGCTAACACAAACCTTGCAATATTTAAATTTTACCACATTTGTAGTGCCAGTACAAGTTCCATTGTGGTTTCTTCAGTAAAAATTAAGCTGTCGGGGATTTTAATCTCCGGCAGCTTAGGTAACATCACATGAGGGCTTATTTTTTGTTTGTTTTTTATTCCTCTTTTTCACATGGCTTTAATATCAAGCCTGATCTTATCAGCGATCCTTGCTATGTACTCACTGTTTGTAGGTCTGGTCTTGCCGGACTGAACTGAGTATCCAAATAATTGCTCAAAGGTATCCACATTTCCTCGGGACCATGATACTTCTATGGCATTGCGAATTGCCCGTTCCACCTTCTGGTCTGTGGTCTTGAATCTTTTGGCTATTGTTGGATATAACAGCTTTGTCACACTACTTACAACTTCTATATCTCTACCCGACAGCAATATGGCATCACGTAAATAATGATAACCTTTCAAATGTGCAGGTACGCCGATATCCAGCATGATATTCGTAATATATCTTTCCAATTCATAATCTTTTACTGTAGTAATCTCCAAAATGTATTCCCCTTCCATATGTCGACTATTGCCCATTACTGCGATGCTGTCATAAATTTTATCATATCTGTCGAAAAATGGAAAGCGTTTTTCATCGCGGAAAAGTACACTTTTTGTCAAAATAATACTATATTTCTTCTTTTACGAGATATATCGGGCGTTTTTTCACTTCCATGTAAGTCTTCGCCAGATATTGTCCTACTATCCCTAAGCAAAACAGCTGCACACCGCTTGCCAAGGAGATGATGCAAACCAGAGAAGGCCAACCGGCTACCGGATCACCAAACAATATTTTACGCACGATAATAAAGATAATAAAAACAAATGCAAACAGACAGAACAGTACTCCCATAAGAGATGCTATCATCAACGGAACAGTGGAGAACGCAGCAATTCCATCCAGGGAATAAATAAACAATTTCCAGAAATTCCACTTGGTCTCGCCCTTAACTCGCTCCACATTCTCGTATTCGATCCATTTGGTCTGAAAACCAACCCATCCAAAGATACCCTTGGTAAAGCGATTATATTCCTCCATAGCCAGTATGGCATCTACCATCTGTCTAGTCATCAGACGATAGTCTCTGGCGCCATCCATAATCTCTGTCTTGGATATCTTCTTCATCAACCGGTAGAATAGTCTGGCAAAGAAGCTTCTCACAGGCGGTTCTCCCTTGCGGCTCACACGTCTGGTGGCAACGGAATCATATCCTTCCTTCAGATAACCGAACATCTGAGGAAGAAGGGAGGGTGGATCCTGCAAATCCACATCCATGATCACCACATAGTCACCATGACTCTTCTTAAGACCGGCATACATTGCTGCTTCCTTTCCAAAATTCCTGGAGAATGATACAAGATGCACCCTTTCATCCAGCTCTCTCAGCTTCTTAACTTCTTCTACAGTTTTATCTCTGGAACCGTCATCGATATAGAGTAGCTCCATGTCGATCTCATTTTCTCTGAAAAAGGCATCATTTTTCACCAACTCATGATAAAAATCCGCCACATTTTGTTCTTCATTATAACAGGGTACTATTACGCTCAGTAAGCTCATATCCGTCCTCCATAATTCTTTTGTCTGCATCGGCTTAACCGGTACTTTACTAAGTATAACAAAAATTTTAAAGAATAACAAGGAAACTATAGATATCCTTTTAAAAATATTGTATACTAGTTACAGTTCAGTCGTCAAGCATGAAAAGGAAGAGTTTAAATGAATTTTTTTAACGAATTATTTCACAATCAGATTTTTGTAACTGCAGCCCTTGGCTGGTTTGTGGCCCAGATTTTGAAAACCTTTATTCATATGTTTTTTACAAAGGAGTTTGTGGCAGAGAGACTGGTGGGAAGCGGTGGTATGCCCAGTTCCCATTCTTCTACAGTCTGTTCCCTTGCCACTGCCTGTTATTTTGAATACGGTGCCGGAAGCTTCGAGTTTGCCATTGCTCTCATGTTTTCCATCATAGTAATGTACGATGCTATGGGGGTGCGCAGAGAGACCGGAATTCAGGCCAAGGTGCTGAACGATATGTTGAAGATTTTCAAGGATATGGGTAAGGAAGAGATCTCCGCCCACGATAAGCTGAAAGAGTTCGTCGGTCATACCCCCCTTCAGGTCCTTGCAGGTGCACTACTGGGAATCCTGATCGCGACACTGATATGCGCATGATCATTGCTTACATGATTCCTTAAAAGTAAAGTCCCAATGGAGGTTACAATAGGCATTACCATGAAAAAGTAAATTATTAGCTTTCTGATCATCACTGCCATGATGCTTTTTAGTGCATGCGGTGAAGAACTAGAAAATCCTATCAAAACACAAACGCCGGACGGCACATATAGCTCACACCCGGATAAAGAGTATGATCCCTCAGAAAATGCTTCTAACAATGTGGATGATACGCTTCCCCCAGCTGAAGGCATGGTGCGAAGCCGCCTGACCAACGAATGGGTAGAGGAGACAATCGCCAAGACCCGTCCTCTTGCAGTCATCATCCCCAACGAAAGTGCAGCCATCCCTCATTACAATCTGTCCAAGGCCTCCATCCTCTACGAGGCCAACGTAGAAGGCCGTATGACCCGTCTCATGGGCATATACGAGGACTGGAATGATCTGGACAAGATCGGTAATGTTCGAAGTCTCCGCCTCTATTATGGTTACTGGGCCTTGGAATGGGATTCCATCATCGTCCACTGGGGTGGTCCTTTCTTCATCAACAACTTCCTAAATGATCCTGATGTAGAAACTCTGGATGGTACCTATGACACTGTGGGTTTCTTCCGCTCCGATGACCGCAAAGATCCACACAATGCATACGTTTCCGGACAAGGTCTGAAGGAGCTGATCAACAGCAAAGGCTACGACCTTACTTACCGCGGACTGGCTGATGACCGACACTACCTCTTTACCTCCAAATCAGCCCCCAACACCCTTTCTCAGTACCCTGACGCCCAGAGTGCCAAGAAAATCGACATGTCCGGCTGCTATCCGTTGACCAGATGCTATTTTAAATACAACGAAAAGGATGGACTATATTACCGCTATCAACACCTGTCCGGTTCCCCCGATGGCCCCCATATCGATGCAGCCACCGGCGAACAACTCACCTTTAAAAACATTCTCGTCCAATACACCAAGCACGAAGAACTTGGTGAAGGCTACCTGGCCTTCCAATGCCACGACACCACCCATGACGGATGGTACTTCACTAATGGCAAAGGCATTCACATAACCTGGAAAAAGACATCCGACTTCGGTGCAACCAGGTATTACGATGACAACGGCAATGAAATCACTCTAAATACCGGCAAGACTATGGTTATGATTATCGAAGACGGCGACTCCTTCCTGTTTGAGTAGACGCTGAGACCCGAGTTGCAAGCGCCGCCCACAGGCAGGCAACCGGGGCAGAGCAGCAACACAGCGGAACAGACGGCCATAGTAGGCAGGGGATTTTGACATCTGTAAGTCAGTTAGAGTTACTTAGAGCCGACAAATATAAGAAATGGAAGTGTTAGAACCCACAACCACAACATGTTTGAGCGCGTAGCGCGAGTTTTGTGGTTGTGGGTTCTGTCTTTAACTTACATTTCTTATATTTGTCGGCTCTTAGTAACTCTTACTGTCTTACAACTGCAAAATCCCCTGCCTACTATGGCCGTCTGTTCCGCTGTGTTGCTGCTCTGCCCCGGTTGCCTGCCTGTGGGCGGCGCTTGCAGCTCGGGTCGGACCACCTGGCAAACAGGTAGAATCGCTGAAATTAACGTTCGCCCAGTCCTAATCTGTTGATGGCGGAGAAGATGGCACGGACGGAAGCGCGAGTAATATTGGAGCTGACGCCTACACCGTAGGTAACTCTTCCGGTATTGCTGTCCAACAGGTGGATGTATGCTGCTGCCTGGGAGTTAGAACCGCTTTGGAGTGCGTGCTCCTCGTAATCCAGGATTTTGATCTGGATGCCCAGTGCCTGGGACAAGCCTCGTTTTACGGCATCGATAGGGCCGTTGCCTACTGCTTCGAAGAACTTCTCTTGTCCGTGGTCGGTGTAAACTACAGTCACTCTAGTGTCAAACTGGGATTTTACTTCGCCGCTTAAGTCATCCATGCGCAGTTTGCGGAAATGGATGGGTTCCTTCTGGTTCAGGTATTCATCTGCAAAGCTTTCCATGATCTGCTCAGGGGATACTTCACCCTGTTTTTCGGAAATCTCCTGGATAACATTGGCAAATTCTTTGTGCATGGCTTTGGGAAGCTTGAAGCCAAAGTAGGTGTCCATAACAAATGCCACGCCTCCCTTTCCGGACTGGGAATTGATCCGGACAATGGGTTCATATTCTCTTCCGATATCGGAAGGGTCAATGGGCAGATAAGGTACTTGCCAGATATCACTGCCACGCTCTTTCAAAGCTTTAACGCCCTTGTTAATGGCATCCTGATGGGAACCGGAGAATGCGGTAAATACCAGTTTGCCGGCATAAGGATGTCTGGGGTGGATGGGAATCTTGCAGCATCTTTCATAAATTTCGATCACATCGTTAACGTGTTCAATGTTCAGTTTGGGATCAATGCCCTGAGAGAACATGTTATAAGCGATGTTCATGATGTCCACATTACCGGTACGCTCACCATTACCAAACAGTGTTCCTTCTACACGTTCTGCTCCTGCCATCATAGCCAGTTCTGCACTTGCCACACCGGTTCCTCTATCATTGTGAGGATGAACGCTGACTACGATACTTTCTCTATTATCCAGATGTTTAATCATCCACTCGATCTGGTCTGCGTACACGTTAGGAGTATTCATCTCCACGGTAGAAGGCAGGTTGATTATCATCTTATTGTCCGGGGTAGGTCCCCATGTCTTTTGCACTGCATCACAGATTTCCAGAGCAAAATCAAGCTCTGTACCGGTGAAGCTTTCCGGGGAATACTCCAGGATGATCTTGCCGGGAAACTTTGCCGCCCGTTCCTTTACCATCTGCGTGCCCTTAATTGCAATATCCATGATATGCTCTCTGTCCATATTAAATACTACATCTCTCTGCAAGGTAGATGTAGAATTGTAAATATGTACGATTGCCTGCTTACAGCCTTCTATCGCTTCAAAAGTACGGTCGATCAGTTCTTCTCTGCATTGTGTCAGAACCTGCACCACCACATCATCCGGAATCAGTCTGCGATCCACCAACTGACGTAAGAAATCAAACTCGATCTGGCTGGCTGCCGGGAAACCAATCTCAATTTCTTTAAATCCCAGTTTGACCAAGAATTGGAACATCTCAATTTTCTCTTCCACTACCATGGGATCTATAAGAGCCTGATTACCGTCTCTCAAATCCACACTGCACCAAATGGGTGCCTTCTCTATTTCTTTACATGGCCATTCTCTCTCCGGATAATCCACCACCGGATTCTTGTGATATTTCTTATAATTCAACATATCATTACTCCTCTTTTCTTTTTTATACTATTTTACTGCTAATGATCTCTGCCATCTTAATAAATTATAAGACAGCCCTTCCTACCTGGGAGGGACCGCAAAATGGACTGCTACAAATGGCTCTTATTCTCCAAGACCTGCTTCTACTGCTGCAACCAAAAT
Organism: Lachnospiraceae bacterium; assembly: GCA_017559435.1. Classification (GTDB taxonomy): domain Bacteria; phylum Bacillota; class Clostridia; order Lachnospirales; family Lachnospiraceae; genus Acetatifactor. The sequence goes on along the minus strand of JAFYSG010000049.1, from coordinate 8,438 downwards.
CTTCAGAGCTTCCTCCTCATCTTCTCCTTCGCAGACCAATTCAATCTCGTCACCACTTTTAACACAAGCACCCAACACACTTAGAACGCTCTTGGCATTCGCTACGCTATCCCTGAAGGTAAACGTAACAAGCGATTTAAATTGCATTGCTTCTTTACATAGTATACCTGCAGGCCTTAGGTGAAGCCCTGTGGGATTATTAATGACTACCTTCTGGCTGACCATACGCCTTATCCTCCAAACCTTTCTGATACATAATCCTACTCCTGATAATGTAAACTTTCATTACCCAATTAACTATATCACGATTGCCAAGCAATCTCAACCTATTTTAGAAATTTTCTTCTAATGCTTCATCCGTTTCCTTTAAAAAAGTTACCCTTGCATCTACCGGAACGATTACCTCTACACTTTCCGGTAATCCCATCTCTACAGGAATATAGTAATTTTCAACCTTCAGCCTTTCTAATTCCTGTTCCAACATCCATGCCTGTACATCTACTGTACCGCGAAGATTTGCTTCTATGATACTTAATATATCTCTGTTCAGGCCCTCTACCCGCAGATCATAGACAAGATATGGTTCTTCTATTACAGCCTTCCACCCATCAGGCACATTGATGATCGCAATATTATCAGCCATCACTTTTAGATCCAGACTGACTACAGGTTCAATGTATGCTGTGATCTGCGCAGCACCATTACCCCCATCTTTTGCAATCTGTACACCTGAAGGCAGATAATTTCTCAGATTTATCTGCTTCACCAGATTATCGGTTAAGCCTGTCATATCAAGATCGGAAGCCGGTATCTTAACACTGTCCACACCGCTTAATGCAGCATCGGTGCCGACAATTTTTACATTCTCTACATCACACTTCACATCACCTGTAAACAGGTAACCTTCTGCCACTTCACCTGTGACTTCAAATTCAACAGGTACCGTCTTGGTAGCTAGGATAGTTACCGTTGTCTTGATGCTGTTTATATTCTTCTGTACCAGATTGGTACCCAGAAGATTATTATCTTTATCATATAGCCTGATCACCTCTGTGGTAGAGATATCGGTATCAGTCCCTGATACATCCACATTGACAGCTGCATAACTGACCATTTCCACCTTGCTCTTACCACCGGTAATGGTAATACGGTTCTGCTCTGTCTTAGCACTGCCAAGCTGATGATCATTGGCAACTTCACCAATGATATTGACATTCACAGGAATACTTCTGGATATCTTCTCTTCCACAAACAGCTTCAGCTGGGCATTACCAACCGCACTGATCTCCAGTGCACTTTCGTATTGATTGCCCACACTAAGCTCTATATCTATGACATCGGACATATTCTTCTCAGAGAAGTCTGCAATGGCGATGATAGAGTCTTTATTCACCTCGCCCAATACAGTCTTGGGACCTTTTACCGTAACCTGCTTCACCACATCAGTGCCATCTAACACTTCATATACCAATCCCTGATCAGTGATCAGATCAGTGTTCAAGAATTGCACCTTAATATTTGTAAATGTTTCTTCCTCAGGAGGATCATCAATATAAATCACCACAAACCACAGACCAAACGCAGCCAGAAGACTTATGAGTTTAATACCCCAGTTGGCCAACAACTTTTTTCTCATTTTTCGTCCTTGCTCCTTCCTTTCCTTCTGTGTTTTCCTTTCTCCTCCTCTTCAGGAGTAACCAACAGCGTACGTAAACGTGCCTTCAGCATCTCAGCATCATTCATCCGATCCAATCTGCCGCCCTCTGCCACGCTGATACGTCCTGTCTCTTCTGACACAATGACAGTCAGAGAATCTGTAACTTCAGATATACCGATTCCTGCTCTGTGCCTGGTTCCAAGTTCCTTACCCAGATCCATATTATCTGTCAACGGCAGATAGCATGTAGCAGAAGTAATACGATTACCCCTTATGATCACTGCACCATCATGCAAAGGTGTGTTATGTTCAAAAATATTAATAAGTAATTGGTTTGTAACCATTCCATCCACATCAATACCGGTCCGTTCATAATCCGAAAGCGGCACCTTATGTTCAATAACGATCAGCGCCCCCGTTTTAGCCTTTCCCATTTCCATACAAGCCTTGGTGATCTCATTGATGGTTTTTTCATCAAAGACAGAGTCTACTTTCCTGCTGCTGTCAAAGGGTATCAGAGATGTCAGCACATTCCTCTTACCCAGATCTTCCAAAGCCCTTCGGATTTCAGGCTGCAGCACCACTACGATGGCAGTCACAGCAAACGGTGCAATATTCTCTGCCAGCCAAAGAATTGTATGCATCTTGAAAAAGGCGGCCAACAACCAGAAGCCGCCAACGACAGCTAATCCCTTAAGCAGATACCACGCCCTGCTGGCCTGGATCCACAAGATAATATGATACACCAAAAAGGCGATAATCAAAATTTCCATCATATCGCCTATTTTCATGGTAGATAGTATTCTTTCCACATGATCTACGGCTGTACTCAACCTATCCTGCATACTGATATAACCCCTTATCTTATATAGTCACTTATTCCAGCTCTTCAAAATTATAGTCAAAGTCATTATCTTCAGCCATGTCATCATTCATATTGTTATTGATAGTGACACCATGCTGCCCATTATTTCTTCTGAAAGCACTTGCGGACCGGTCTGCATTGCGCTTATAAACAGTCCTCTGTGTGACTACATTTCTGCTATTGCCTATAAAATCATCTTCTTCGAACAAATCTTCAAATAAGTCCTCAGCAGAATCCGATGGGTCAAAATCCAACCTGCTTCCCACTGTATGGGAGGCGCTGGTACTTCTGCCTAAAGTACCACTGTTCCTACCTGAAGCGTTTGCCTTGGACGATACGGTTGTACTCTGGGTGTTTATCTTCTTCACAGTCTTAGTCTGTGCTGCCACTGTCAACTTGGGCACTGCTTTCACGTAATAATAGTAATCATCGTCTTCAAACTGTACTTTCTCTGTTCTGCTGTAATCCACACAAAACCCAAAAAACTCCAGCATCTTTGCCACTAACAAGGCAATCACTGTCCCCAGGATCGCTCCCAGCACAGACATATTGGTATCATACACCAGATCACCCACCAACAGAAGGACCAGATTAGTAATGGCACCTGCCACCATTGCTGTAGTCCAGGCATGATCAGCAGACATTCTGCGTATCAAATACACCACAATGATGGTGACTGCAAATGCAGCAATGATCACGACCATCTCCCGGTTACTAAGAATACCATCTATCAAAAGTCGCAGCTTGGCCGTGACTTCACCTGCATCCATAGAGCTGATAGCTGTTGAGCTGGCAATCACATGACTCAAAAAATAGTAGATCATTACTCCAAAAGCAACTGAAACTACCGATGCCGGTGTTCCAAGAAGCCCCATGGCTATGGGCATGATATACGGCATTTTCACAGCAAATAATATAGGCGTCAAGATCACCACCAAGGAATCCTTGGGGCTGAATCTGAAAAACAACAAAAACATAATCAGATACAGGCACAACCCCACCAAAGCCACTTCCATAGAAAGTGCATACATGTGGAGCAGGCTGAATACTGCCGAAAAAAAGACAATAAATCCGATAGGCAGAAATGAGCACAACAATGCGGCGATCAATACGATCGGCAATTTATCGATGCTGCTCATATAACCGATTCTGCCATTAATGATCGTCAACGTCACGAATGCCAGCAAAAACTTAGCTATCGGTATAATAAACACTTCATTTCTGCTGTACATCAATTTCAATTTCTCTTTAATTTCCAGTAATCCTGTCATATACCCTGTCCTTTCGAAATCTCTCCGATCACGCCTGATCACGATAAAGAGAGTTCAACTTTTTCAGATGATCATAATACTTCTTAAGGCTCTTCTTTGCCTTAGAATAGCTATAAGAATACACCAGATAAGAAATAATCCCATACGCCACAACTATCACACCATAATATAGCAGTACATTCTTTGCGAATGCAAGCAAATCTATCTTATAAATATCCTCCAGAAATGTCTCCAGATGGTACAAAACGTACAACACAAAACCAATACCATATGCGATGGTCACACTAACCACTGATTTGATAACTTGGATACTGATATAGTCACCGCGAAAATAACTGCCGATCTGCATATTCTTATTGCCACCGTTTTGTGCATAGGATTCCATTCTGGTCATTAATTTGATCCGTTCCTCGTGCAGCATCCCTATCCTCCTCTATATCTTAGGTCTCCCCGATTTCTGCGGGCAGACCCTTTCTTCTGCCAATCTCTACATTCCGGCTCCACACGCCAATGTGATGAAATATACCCGTTCCACTCCTGCTGCCAACAAGACAGTAGCTGCTTCATCCATCGTGCTTCCTGTGGTGTAGATGTCATCGACCAAAAGAACTGTCTTTAATTTTACATTATTTTCCTTCAATTGGAAAGCATTTTTCAAATTATTTTGCCTTTGTTTTGGATTTAATTGTTTTAAAGGGACTGTATTCTTTACCCTCACCAATATTTTATCACAAATGGGCACTCCTGTATACCTGCTGATTGCATTTGCTAAAAGAAGTGCTTGATTATATCCTCTTATTTGCCTTCTGATCCGATGAAGCGGAATGGGGATCAGAGCCTGCGGCTGTACCTGTCTGATAAACTCTCCTAAATATCGGGCGATCTCCTCACCATAGAAATCGGCATATTCTCTTCTATTGCCATATTTAAACCGATACACAGATGCCGCCACGCTGCCATATTCATATAATGCCCGCCCCTGTACAAATAAATGCTTGCTGTGACTGCAGTCATGACAATATTCCTGCTCTTCCTCCTCCAGCTTCTTGCCACATTTCAGGCATCTGGGTGGAAGCACATATTTCAGTTTTTTCATGCAATCAAGACATATCTTCTCTCCAAAGGGTGTTACTATTTCATCACACACCGGGCATCTTAAAGGGAATAATAGTTGAAGACATATTCTATATGCTCTATAAAACACCCTAAACGTTCCCTTCCTTTCAGATTCCCTACGTACCACACATCCTCCTTACAGAGTCTCGCCAATATCCAATTCTTCCAATTCCATGATCCGCTGCGACAGAGCAGTATACCTACGATTCTCACTTTCATTATCAATCATGCCCCGGACTGTATCGCTGCTTCCCAGAATGGTCACACAGTTCTTTGCCCGGGTGACACCGGTATATAAAAGGTTACGGTTAAAAAGCATCCTGGGACCATTTAGCAGTGGCATGATCACTGCCGGGTACTCGCTTCCCTGAGCCTTGTGTATGGTGATGGCATAGGATAACTCCAGCTCCTCCAACAACCCAAAGGGATATGTCATTCGCCGGTGTTCATCAAACTCCACCACCAATTGCGAAGCTCCCTCATTAATCTCAACGATCCTGCCCATGTCACCATTGAAGACACCAACACCCCTATCCACAGGAATACCATATTTACTGACGATCTCCCATTCCAGCTGATAATTGTTTTTCACCTGCATGACCTTGTCACCCTCACGGTATACTGTATCACCTGATACATGCTCTTTTTTCCGGGAATCCGGCGGATTCAGATATCTTTGCAGGATACCATTGAGTGTCTCCACTCCCAGAGTCCCTTTACGCATGGGCGTCAACACCTGAATGTCATAAGGTGTGGCATCCACATATCTTGGAAGCTTGTCCTGTATCAGCTGGATCATATGTTTATAGATCACATTCACATCACTGCGCTCCAGCAGGAAAAAATCTTTGCTTTTATTGTCTAGTGCGATCTGCTGTCCCTTGTTGATCCTGTGAGCATTCACAACAATATCACTTTCACCCGCCTGCCGAAAAATCTTCTGCAGTACGATCATAGGATATGCACCACTGATCATCAGATCTCTCAACACTTGTCCCGGCCCTACGCTGGGCAGCTGATTCACATCTCCCACCAACACCAGTCTGGTCCCCGGCACCACGGCTTTCAAAAGTGCCTGAAACAGTGTCAGATCTACCATGGACATTTCATCTATAATAATGACATCCGCTTCCAGCGGATTCTCTGCATTCTTTTCAAAACGTATCTTTCTGGTATCCTCATCAGACAACTCTCCGTTCAGTTCCAGCATCCGATGAATGGTTCTTGCTTCATAGCCGGTAGCCTCTGTCATTCTTTTGGCTGCACGGCCGGTAGGCGCCGCCAAAAAGATATCCAAGCCTTCCGCCTCAAAATAGCGGATGATCATATTGATCGTGGTGGTCTTGCCGGTTCCCGGACCGCCGGAAAGAATGAACAATCCATTTTTCACACACTCCAAAACAGCTTCCTGCTGCAGTTCATCTGTTTCCATGTGAAGACCATCAGCCAGTTTCTGTATCTTCTTGCGAAGCATAGTCTCTCTCAGATTCTCAGCAGCTCTGCCCTGTGCTTCCTCCACCGATCCCTTATCCTGTGGTATCCACATGGGAATATTTAATTCCCGAAGCATTCTGGCACAGTTCAGCTCTGCATAATAATAGGATGCTGCAAAGACCGCTTCCCCCTTGATCACAACCTTCTTATCCATCATCAGGTTGTCTACCTGGGGCCGGATATCCTCCGTAGCCACATTCAACAAATTCGAAGCTCGTCTTAACAACAATTCCATAGGAAGGTAGCAATGCCCTTCACCCACTGCCTGCAGCAGTGTATACAAAAGCCCGCTGCGGATCCTGTAATCAGAATCTGTATGAATACCGATCTTAGCAGCGATCTCGTCCGCAATCTTAAATCCCACACCGGCGATATCCTCTGCCAGCTTATAGGGATTCTCTTTCATAACGCTGTACATATTCATTCCATATGTATCATATATTTTCACAGCCAGGGTATTGGAAATGCCGAATTGCTGCAGGTATACAAGGGCTTCCCGCAGATCCTTCTTCTCTTCCATCTGAATCCCGATCTCCCGGGCTATCCTGATACTGATTCCCTTCACTTCAGCAAGACGCTCCGGCTCTTCCTCAATAATACGGAACGTATCATCGCCGAACTTCTTTACAATCCGGGCAGCCAGAGAAGCTCCCACTCCTTTGATGGCCCCGGAAGCAAGGTAACGTTCTATGCTCACACTATCCTTAGGTGCCACTGTCTGATAAGTACTAATCCTAAACTGACTTCCGTAAAGCGGATGTTCCACTGTCTCTCCCTGAGCGCAGATGGTCTCTCCCTGGGTCAGGCCTTTACACAAGCCCACACAAGTGATCTCTTCTCCTTCTGCTACCAGATTCAGAACCGTATATCCATTTTCCTTATTTTGAAAAATAATATGTTCTACATATCCATTGACTGTTTCCATTCAACATCCCCTTAGTCCGTCCGGGCTTCCTTCGTTCCCCAAAAAACGGAAAGGACTGTCAGAAAACCGACAGCCATTTCTCTATCTTAATCTTCTCTGTATCCTGCAAGGAATTCTACGTACTTGCCCGTACCGATGGCAACTGCTGTCATAGGATCTTCCGCTGTCATCGTATTAATACCGGTTTTGGATGAAATCAACTCCTCCAGACCTCTCAGCAGGCTGCCGCCTCCTGTGAGCACGATTCCTCTGTCCGCAATATCAGCTGCCAACTCAGGCGGCGTCTTCTCCAGAACACTGTGAATGGTCTCAACAATCTGAGAAGTAGTTTCCTTCAAAGCCTCTTCTGTCTCCTCAGAAGACACCTTAACTGTCTTAGGCAGACCTGTCACCAGATTACGGCCTCTTACATCCATATAATCAGGTTCCGGCCTCTTATAACAGGAACCAATCTTGATCTTCATATCTTCAGCAGTTCTCTCACCGATCAGAAGGTTATGCTTCTTACGCATATAACGAACAATAGCTTCGTCGAAATCATCTCCTGCAATCTTAATGGAAGCACTGACTACCGTGCCACCAAGAGAGATCACCGCGATATCGGAAGTACCACCACCAATATCAACTATCATATTCCCACAGGGCTTGGAAATATCAATACCGGCTCCGATAGCAGCTGCAATGGGCTCCTCAATAATGGAAACCTCCCTTGCTCCTGCCTGATAAGTAGCGTCTTCTACCGCCTTCTTCTCTACTTCCGTCACACCACTGGGCACACACACAGCGATTCTGGGCTTACGGAAAGTCCTCTTACCCAGAGCCTTCTGAATAAAGTACTTCATCATCTTCTCTGTAACAGTGTAATCCGAAATCACACCCTGACGCAAAGGACGCACTGCTACGATATTCCCCGGGGTACGACCAAGCATCAACCGCGCATCCTCTCCGATTGCCTTAATCTTATTAGAGTCTCTATCAAAAGCCACCACTGACGGCTCCTTTAACACTACGCCTTTTCCTCTGATATAAACCAGTATACTGGCGGTTCCCAAATCAATTCCGATGTCTGTGCACTGCATGTACTGTGTACCCCTTTCTTATGTTGATACT
>JAFYSG010000048.1 GCA_017559435.1 Lachnospiraceae bacterium | reverse complement strand
TCATCTCATTTTCACCGGAGAATACCAACTTGTAACCATCTGCCAGTTGATAATCATCCAATACATCTTCCACATCCGCAGACACCAATCCGACATTATAACCTTCTGCAATGGATGCCGTTACAGACAGATATCTGGTCTGATCCACACGATTAATGGCGCTAAGCGCCTTTGCCTTTTCGAAAGAAGCAATGTCCCGAAGAGGTATCTTAATACTCTGTCCCTCCTTGTCAGTTCCCTTGATCTCCATGTCCTTGATCAGTTCTCTGGTCAACTGCTGATCCGCCTCACTGGTCACATATACATCATAATCCTTATCCACAGCTACCAGTGCAGTAGCAGTCGTAGCCTCTGCCAATCGACTGTATATCTGACTATAGATTTGGGCTACGGTAAGCCCATAAGTCACTGCTTTTTCCCGGTCGATCACAATTCTCAGTTCTTCTTTGGCCTCCTCCCGGCCGTCCGATACATTTTCTGTACCCTCTATCTGTTCTACGATGGCAGCCACTTCTCCGGCAATTCTCTGAATCTCATCCAGTTCCTTACCCCTTACCTGAATAGTGATACCGCTTCCTCCCATCGCACTCAGATCCATACTGGAAGTCTCCACACTGATCCGGGCTTCTAAATCTTTTGTACTTTCCAGAATATAATCTGCGATCTCGTCATTGCTCATAGACTTTTCTTCTATGGTAGTCACATAGATCGTAGTAGCATTCGTGCTTGAGCCGCTGCCGGAACCACCCAACAAAGACATGGCAGTTGAAGTATTAGCCATAGCTCCCACATCCTTCACATCATCAAGCTCTAAGATTTTCTGCACCACCTGATCAGTCACTTGAGCAGTGTCCTTCAGGGTAGCACCTTCTTCCAATTGTACCGAAACCGTCAGCTGAGTAGAATCCATATCAGACATAAATGCCGTACCATTGGTAAAAGCTGCCCACACACTTCCAACCAGTAAAATTAACATTAACAGGAAAATAATAGGTTTGATGCCCAGGGAAGCCTCTAATAACTTCTCATACCCCCTTGTCATCCACCCAAAAAGCTTACCATCATATTGTTCCTTTGTCTTATTCAGCATCTTAGATGCCATGGCCGGCACCACTGTCAAAGCAATGAACAGACTTGCTAAAAGAGAATATGCTATGGTCAGGCCCATATCCACAAACAACTGCCTTGTAATTCCTTCCGTAAATACAATGGGAAGGAATACGCAGATCGTAGTAAGAGTGGATGCCAGAATCGCACCGGCCACCTCTCTTGCCCCCTCTATGGCCGCATCCTTCATGGAATACCCTTCTGCCCTTAATCTGTAAATATTCTCAATTACTACGATAGAATTGTCCACCAGCATACCGATACCAAGGGCCAGACCTGACAGGGATATGATATTCAAAGTCACGCCACTGAAGTACATACACACAACAGCTGTCACCAAACTGATCGGTATGGAGCAGGCGATCACTAAGGTAGGCCTAATGTCCTTTAAGAAAAGAATCAGTATCAAGATTGCCAGAAAGCCGCCAAACAAAATATTATTTACGATGGAATCCATTACCAGATCAATATAAACCCCCTGGTCACTCAGTGTAATGATCTTCAGATCAGGATTCTCCTGTCTCAGCTTTTCAAATCTCTGAAGCAGACGATCCGACACCTCGCCGGTAGAATATCCTGTCTGTTTTTGAATAGATAACATTACGCCCAAGCTACCGTTTACATTGGTATATATTTCTCCGGAATTATCAGTGTAAAAAACATCTGCCACATCGCCCAACGTAATAACCGGTACCCCTTCCATATGAAGATCCATCAAGGGCATCGCCTTTAACATTTCCACAGTAGAAGGTTTATCTCCTACTCTGACCATATAATCGATACCATCTTCCGTCAAATAGCCCGCAGGCATGGAAAAGTTCTGGGCGGCCAGCAGTCCCTTAATGGTATCTACTGTCAGAACCTCCACCATATCGGCCTGCTCATAAGCCGTCTTCTTGGCATCAGCCAATTGCTCCTCCCCTTCTGTAAGTTGCTCCTCGGCACCGGTAAGCTGCTCCTCGCCGCTCTCAAGTTGGACCTTGGCAGAATCCAGCTGAGACTGAGCAAACTCCATCTGTAATTCCCCCATCTGTATCTGGGTATAAGCATTGGCAAACTCTATGGCAGCTGTTAGCTCTCCTTTTTCCACCTCTACCAATCCTGCATTTACGGCTGTCAGTTGTTCCTCCAAGGTCTGAAGAGTGGCTGCCGCGATCTGTTGGTAGGCCTCCAGCTCCAGTCCTGTAGTAAGCCCATTGAGTACAGCCATCATTTTCAATGACTGAATTCCAAGGGGCATCTCTAATTGCGAAACCATTGTATCCAAATGTCCCTGCACGGTGTCATATTGTGAACTATCCGTCCAATCGAGGCGATTCAACTCTGCAAGGATGTTTTTCAGTTCTTCACTGCTTTCTGTGGCCTGCATTAAAATGGTACTTCCCATGAGAGAATCCTTCAAATTCACGATAGACTGCCTATAGGTTCCGGCAGCTACAGCATCACCCGAAGTAACCGTTGCTTCCATCATGCCGTTATAAGCATTCTTGTAAGCCTCTGCCGAGCCAAGTATCACTTCCATCTCATTAATACTTGCATTTACCGTTCCGGCAGTGGTCAGATTGGTGGTCAAGGTCATCTTGGCAGATTCCAGATCTGCCTTAGCCGTCAGAAGATCTCGCTTCGTCTCTGCCAATGTCGCCTTAGTGGTCTCCTGCTGCTCTTCAAGCTGCGCCTTTCCCTCCAAAAGCTCTGCTTTACCTTTGACAAGCTCCAATTCTCCCTCTGCAAGTTCCTTCTTACCTTCTGCCATCTCCTTCTTGGAATCTAAAATCTGTTGCTTCCCATCTATGATCTCTTTCTCAGCCTCTGCCATCTGTTCGTCAATGGCAGCAAAGATTTTCTTATTGATCTGATCCACCTTCTCCTGACGGATGATGACATTCACACTTTCTTCCAGAATTCCCGTGGTAGAGACACTTGCCACGCCTTCTAAGCTCTCCAGATCAGGCACCACTTCATTTTCCACGTAACTGCTGACCTGAGCATTGTTCATACCCTCCACACCTGCCGCCGCCACCATAACCGGCAGCATATCGGGATTTAATTTCATGATCACCGGATTCCCCACTGTATCATCCCAGTAGGATTTAATCTGATCCAGACTTTCCCGAATCTCCAATGATACGGCATTCATATCCGTAGACTGGGCAAATTCCAGGATCACCATGGAATAATTCTCCGAAGAGACCGAACTGATACTCTCAATATTGCTGACCGTAGCCATCCCCGCCTCCACAGGCTTCGTCACCGCCATCTCCACAGTTTCAGGACTGGCCCCCGGATAGGTTGTCATCACGATCACATACGGAAGACTGATGTTGGGCAACAAATCGGTGGTCATCTTGGTAAATGACACAATCCCCAAAACGATGACCAAAACCACCCCCACAAGCACTGTATACGGCTTTTTTACACTAAATTTAGCAATCATGCTCTGTCTCCTTTACTTAATCAAAAAGCTTTTCTATCTTCCAACTTTCCTATAATGAAAAGACCGGTCACATCGCCAGACCGATCACCTTTACTAGATTATAATTCCCAAAAAAAGCCATGTCAACAAAGGAAATGTAAAGAAATATTAAAAGACTATAAACTTGTAACAGTTTAATCTTTGCTGCAGGCGCGGGCTTAAAGCAGTTCCCTTAGGCAGGGCAGATGAGCAGGACAGGGGGCAGTGGGCAGGAGCTGTTTATTTTGACATCTGTAAGACTGTTAGAGTTACTTAGGCTTATGAATCAGTCGGAATGGAAGCGTTAGAGCACAAAACGACAATATGTTTGAGCGCGCAAAGCGCGTGAGTTTTGTCGTTTTGTGCTCTGCCCTTAGCTTACATTTCAGGCAATTCTTAAGCCTTAGTAACTCTTACAGTTTTGCAACTGCGAACAAACAGCCACAGGTCCCTCACCGGGGAATCATCAGCCTGCCACAGGGTTGTGTTTGTCGCCTGCTCATCAACCTTGACTGAACTGTTACCGCGAGTGACGCTCAGCGTACAGCATGGCATCCTTGGCAGCCTTCACAGCCTCCAGCAATCTGCTGAGCCGTCAGATCATAAGGACTG
>JAFYSG010000047.1 GCA_017559435.1 Lachnospiraceae bacterium | reverse complement strand
CCAAGGAATTCATCGCTATTGTCAATCATATAGTCAGCCACATTGATCAGGCGAACCTTATTATTCAGCTCAAACATATGCTTCGTACTCTTGTCCAGATATGCAATATTTCCTTCCACATTCTTAATTTCACTATTCACTTTATCCAATAACTGTTTTGTCTTGCCTTTTCCTTTATTACCTACAATTAATTGAACCATGGATAACCCTCCTGCTGTAAATTGATATGTAATGCTTTGATAGTCTTTAACTATCTGCTTATTACTATTATAGTGTATTCCGGCACAAAAAACAACCTCTATTTGCGAATTTCATTCAATAAATCTATCATTTCCGGATATAAAACATCACTTGACTTGGATCTGAGTATGATTGATATGTATGGTGCTCCATTCACATCCCGGGCAAGCAACATCAGACAATGGCCTGCTGCATTGGTAGTTCCGGTCTTGCCACCTACCACAGTCACACTATCCGGCGCCTGATAATCCTTGAAAAACCGGTTGGTATTCTTCACATTCAACTTCTTTTCCTGACCATTCCTGTCATAATAAGTGGTCTGGTATTCCATTGTGCGGATGATCTCCTGAAGAAATTCATTCTGAATTGCTTCCTGAAAGATCAGATACAGGTCATATGCTGTGGTATAATGATCTTCCTGTGTCAACCCGTGAGGATTCATAAAATTGGTATTGGTTGCTCCCAAGGCTCTGGCTTCCTCATTCATCATCTGTACAAAGCCTTCCACGCTGCCCCCCACATTCTCTGCAATCAACATAGCCACATCATTGGCTGAATTGATCAACAGAATATGTAGTGCCTGATTAAGAGTCATGGTATCCCCTTTCTTCAGACCACACAGCTGTGCACCGGATTCCGTGATATTCACTGCATTCGTAGCAACCAGTACCTTTTCGGCTGAACTGTGTTTTAATGCCACCAGAGCTGTCATGACCTTTGTCAGACTGGCCGGCTGCATCCTACTGTGGGCATTCTTGGCATAAAGCACCTCTTTGTCATTCACATCGCAGAGCAACGCAGACCCTGCCTGGGACATATCCACAGCTTCATCATCCATGATATCTTCCGTTACAATACACAGATCGGACGCAAATGCCTTGGCGCTTCCTGCCTTCTCTCGTGCAATAATATTAAAGCTTGTTATCTGTGAATCAGATTCATAAGGAATCTCATATATGGTATCTGCACATCCTGTAAGCAGGACGCTGGCAAGAGATATGTATGCCAGATACTTATATGTCTTATTTTTTATATGTTCTCTATTATCAGTATTCTTATTTTTGTTCTTATTTGTACATCTCACGCCACTCAAGATCTCCTCTGTCTAAGGCCTTTATCAACAGTTCCGCGCTGGCAAGATTGGTAGCCAACGGAATATTATACATATCACAGAGCTTTACCACATTATTGACATCCGGCTCATGGGACTTACTGGTGAGTGGATCCCTAAGGAAGATCACCAAATCAATCTGATTGTGTTCAATCTGAGCTCCAATCTGCTGTACTCCCCCTAAGTGTCCTGCCAGATATTTATGGATATTCAGGTTTGTTACCTCCTCTATTAATCTTCCGGTGGTTCCTGTTGCAAACAGATCATTCTTACTTAAGATACCTCTGTATGCAATGCAGAAATTCTGCATCAATTTCTTCTTTGCATCATGTGCAATCAGCGCAATGTTCATAATTATACCCTCTCTCTTTCTCGTTTAGCCTGTAAACGTACATTTAAAACAAATCCCATACCGATATACAGACTCCACAGTGAAGTCAGACCATAACTGACAAACGGAAGCGGCAACCCGGTATTAGGAAGCAAAAATGTGGTCACACCGATATTGAAAAATCCCTGAAAAGCTACCAGACCACCCATTCCCGCAGCAATGATGGTTCCCGCTGTGTCCTTTGCCTTTCTGGCTATGGAAGCACATTCAAGCGCTATGGCAAACAATAGTACGATCACCGTAACGCTTCCTTTAAACCCGAATTCTTCACCTATCACTGCAAAGATAAAGTCAGTTTGGGGCTCCGAGATGAAATTTCCGTTTTTTACTGAAGTGATCTCATTATTCTTATAACCTTTTCCGTCCAGCTGACCGGAACCGATAGCCATAACAGAATTTAATTGCTGATAAGCTTCCGCATCCGCATATTCCTCCGGATAGAAAAAGGCCATAATGCGCGTTGACTGGTATCCTTTCATCAGTGTCTTGTTCACAAAGTTTGGTTCCGGCGAAATTGCCAGATAAACCACGATAACCACTGCCGGGACAGCTACTGCCAGAATACTGAATATCAGTTTATAACTGATACCTCCTGCAAACATGGCAACGCAGAAAATGGCAAGCACCACAATACTGGTAGACAAGTCCGGCTGTGCAGCGATCATTGACCAGGGAACAAGAATCAGTATCACACTCAAAGAGATTATTTTAAAGGTATTTAACCTCTTCCTATTTACCATAATAAACTGTGCAAGGAATAAAATCAATAGAATTTTTGCACTTTCTGACGGTTGAAAACGAAAACTTCCAATTTGGAGCCATCTTTGGGCACCTCCGCCCTCAT
>JAFYSG010000046.1 GCA_017559435.1 Lachnospiraceae bacterium | reverse complement strand
TGTGGTGACATTTCGCAAATACGGTAATGCTGTCTACATTTCCTATTTTAAGTGCCTCCTGAAAATTTTCTTTTGAAAACCGGGAACCAATGTTCTTGATATCAGGGGATGTATGAAAATCTAAATGTACCTGCATGAGCGGTATGTTTCTATTCACCTTATGCATGAAAGCCTCCTGATTTTATATTATTTCGAACGCTAACTGCCTTTTCTTGTTTTGGTTATTCTAAGTATTTTATCATAGTTGTTTCATTTTTGCAACCTTTATTGTAGGATTACAATCAGTATATAGAGGATTACACTCAGATATTTCAAATAAGCAGCTTCACCAAAGTTCACGAAGCTGCCTGTTGTATTTAGGTTCTTCCTTTCCCCAACTTCCCCACGATTACTGCAATTTCATGGGCCGCCATGGGACTGGCGGCCAGCATCGTCAGGTTCATCCACTCTCTTCCACTTAAATGAGATGTACCGAAAGCACCGATCAGAAACGGGACTTCTGTTACTGCAAACTGCAATGCAAATCCCAGAATACACGCCAGGATCATCAACTTATTCTCCATATGATTCATCCGAAAAACAGACTTTTGGGCATCCCGCATACCCACAGCATGAAACAACTGCGACATACCAAGCACTGTAAAGGCATAGGTCTGGGCTTTTGCCAGTACAGCCTCCTGTTCCAGAAGCTTTATAAGAGCCGGGAGGCCAACTTCCATTCCTCTGCTTTGCAGGATCCCCATCGGCAGCATCAGAAATGCAGTCAGACTGGCACAAGTGATCAATACACCGTAAAAGCAGGTACATGCAAGGCCTCCTCTTGCAAAGAGACTTTCTCCAGGCTTTCTTGGACTATTGCGCATAAGGCTTTTTGTATCGTTGTGATCCACCCCCAGAGCCAGGGCAGGCAGGGAATCTGTGATCAGATTGATCCACAGAATATGGCTGGACTTTAGTGGAGAGGCCATTCCCAGAATCACTGCAATGAACATGGTCATGATTTCTCCCAGATTGGAAGAAAGCAGGAAAATCACTGACTTTCGGATATTCTCATAGACACTTCGGCCCTCCTCAATGGCCTTTTCAATGGTGGCAAAGTTATCGTCTGTCAGTATCATATCGGACGCCTGCTTTGCCACATCTGTACCGTTCACGCCCATGGCAATACCGATATCAGCTGCTTTTAGCGATGGGGCATCATTGACGCCGTCTCCTGTCATGGCCACAATGTGACCTTTCTCCCGGAAGCTTTTGACGATCTGCACCTTCTGGGCAGGGGATACCCTGGCAAATACTCTTACCTCCTCCAATCTGTTAGAGAGTTCCCCGGGATTGGTATGTTCCAACTCCTCGCCGGTCATGCACTGTTCACTTCGTTCCACAATCCCCAGCTGCCTGCCGATGGCGCACGCAGTATCCACATGGTCTCCGGTGATCATCACCGTACTGACTCCAGCTTCCCGGAAAATCTGTACCGCTTCGGCAGCTTCCGGTCTGGGCGGATCTTTCATTCCTACCATACCTATAAAGGTCAGATTTTCCTCAGTGATCGTCTTCTTGGAACCACCCTCCTCTTTGACAGCCAGCGCCAATGTCCTAAGCGCCTGCCCGGAAAGTTTCTCTACCTGAGCAAAAATCTTCCTGCGATGAGCTTCCGTCATAGGTATCACCCTTCCCTGATACCGGATGGCTGTACATATACTGAGCACCCTCTCCGGAGCACCTTTTGTATAAGTCACAGTTGTGCCTCCCGGTATGCGATGACGGGTAGACATCATCTTTCGGTCAGAATCAAAAGAAAGCTCTGCCATGCGGGGCATTTGCTTCTCCAGTTCCTTCTTTTGGATACCATAGCTACTTGCCAGATCAAGAAGTGCCAGCTCTGTGGGATCACCCAGCCGACTGTTTGCATTCATCACAGCATCATTACACAGCACCAATCCCTGCAACAATTCTCCGGCATCCGCAGGTTTTGCAATCCCATGCCCACATGAGTATTCCTTCCCATTTATACAGCAGACTTCCACGGTCATCTTATTCTGGGTCAAGGTACCGGTCTTATCAGAACACACCACACTGACCGCCCCCAGTGTCTCCACAGAAGGCAGTCTCCTGACAATGGTATTGACCCGTACCATACGGGTTACACTCAGAGCCAGACAAATAGTCACCACTGCAGGCAACCCTTCCGGTACCGCAGCCACTGCCAGCGAAATGGCAGTAAGGAGCATTTTCAGGATATCCCGCTTCTGCACCACCGCAATGAGAAACAATGCACCGCACAGAAGAAGAGACAACACACTTAAAAGCGTCCCCAGCTCCCCCAACCGTTTCTGAAGCGGTGTCATCTCTTCCTTGCTGTCCGTGATCATCCCCGCAATCTGCCCAATCTGTGTCTGCATACCTGTGTCAGTGACGATCCCTTCCCCTCTGCCATAGGTCACAATGGTAGACATATACACCATATTCTGTCGATCTCCCAAGGGCACATTACCCTTTGCCACAAATGCTTCTGACTTTTCCACCGGCAAGGATTCTCCGGTCAGGGAAGATTCTTCCACCTTCAGATGATTGGTTCTGATCAATCTCATATCAGCCGGCACCTGACATCCGGCCTCCAGACACACCAGATCCCCCACCACAAGTTCTGCCGCTGGCACTTCTCTTTTTACCCCTTCTCTGATCACCACTGCTTTGGGGCTGGTCAGCTTCTTTAAGCTATCCAGCGCTTTCTGGGCCTTCCCTTCCTGCACCATCCCCACAATGGCATTCATAAATACCACTACACCGATGATGACCGCATCACTGACTTCCTTAAGCATCACTGACACCGCTGCCGCACCGATCAACACGTAAATAAGCGGGTCATTTAATTGTTCAAAAAAAGAGTCCAACAAAGTTTTCTTCTGCACTTCTTTCATTTCGTTCTTTCCGTCTCTCTTAAGCCGCACTGCCGCTTCTGCTTCTGTCAATCCTTTTTCACCATGACTTTGTAATTGTCTGATGACCTCTTCTATTCTCTGCTTCTCAAACAATACATCTCCCCCTACCGGCCTGTTCCATTTTTGTTGTACATACTTATGCCGAAGGAAATGGGAATATGTCCACCCCTTCAGCTTTTTAAGCATATTGACGTTCATTTTCCATAACATTTCCTTAGATTTTGTCAAAAAAAATATTTTCATATTGCTCATTTTGTGGTAAAGTAGTATTGGTGATAACATTTTTATCTTTTTTAAAGGAGATCAATCGAATGAAGAAAATTTATGAAGGCAAGACCAAAGACGTTTATAGTCTGGATAATGGCAATGTAATGCTGAAATTTAAAGATGACTGTACCGGTAAAGACGGCGTGTTCGATCCCGGCGAGAATAGTGTAGGTTTGACAATTGAAGGTATCGGCAAGGCTAACCTGCAGACCTCCATCCACTATTTTGAACTGCTGAAAGAAGCCGGCATCAAGACCCACTATGTAAGTGCAGATGTAGAGAACGCTACTATGGAAGTGCTTCCCGGCAAGGTATTCGGCCACGGTCTGGAAGTAATCTGCCGCCTGGTTGCTACCGGCAGCTTCATCCGCAGATACGGCGAGTACATTCAGGACGGAACTGTTCTGGAAGGTGGATATGTAGAGTGTACCTTCAAGAACGACGCTCTGGGTGATCCTCTGGTAACCGGCGAAGGACTGGCAGCTCTTGGTATCATGACTCCTCAGATGTTCGAGAGCATGAAAGAGCAGACCCTGAAGATCACCAAGATCGTAGCTGATGACCTTAAGTCCATTGGTCTCGATCTGTGGGATATCAAATTTGAATTCGGCTACAACAATGACGAAGTCATCCTCATCGACGAAATTGCTTCCGGCAATATGCGCGTGTACAAGGATGGCAAGATTGTTGATCCTGTAGAATTGACTAAGCTGATTCTGAACAGATAATCGTTATCCTCTGATTCCCATCAGTAGCAAATGCCCGATACAGTGTCCTAATTCTTAGGCTCTGTATCGGGCTTATTTTGTGTTACGTTCTTTCTACAATATTCATTTTTCCGCAAGACTCGCCTGCAAGCGTGCAATCAATTCTTTTTGGACTGCAATGTCTTGAAGAAGCTTTTCATTTTCCTGCGCAAGCGTTTCTTTCTCCTGCGCAAGCGTTTCTTTCTCCTGCGCAAGCGTTTCTTTTGCCTCAATTAACGAAGAATTCTTCGCTTCCAACGATGTTTTCGCCTTCTCAAGAGAAGAAATTTCCTCCTCTAGTGAGATCTTTGCTTCCTCCAAAGAAGCACAATCTTTCTCCAGTCTCTCCCGCCACTGCTACAAGTATCTCTGTTGATTATAGAAATCCTCACGCGCTTCGCACTGCAGACGAATTCTATCTTCTGCACTCAGCTGGTATACAGTTTCAGCTGCTTCTGTCAGAAAGATGTTATTGGATGCAAGCATTTTAATCTCCTCCCATGTGGTGGCCTTAAAAAGTTTGGCCCAGTAATCAATCCCTTGGAGCTTATCCTCCTCGGTTGCGTTTTCTATCTGAGTTAAGTCTACCACATAAAGTGACATTTTGTCACTATAAATTTTATGATTTTTGGTGTTCATAAACTTATAAGTAGCAAAAAATTCCGGCGAGTCCTTAAAAAGGGTGAAGTCCAAAAAAGATACCTGCACCACGGGCTTGGATTCCATGTAATTCTGGCCTCTGTTCAAGCCGTCAAAGGCACGGGAAAGTTAGCCCAAGGACCGCTCAGGCCAGTTGCCCAGCTCGATGGGATTTAAGATCTCTATAGACTTAATATCTTCCGGCTTGATGCTGAGTAATGCGCTGACAAGACCCATCAGGGCCCGTTTATTACGCTGAAAAGTTGCGCGAAACATGTAATCATTGGTAAGGGTAAAGCGTACTTTACCGGTTGCATTTTGTAAAAAGGACGATTGGCTCTATACCACTCCCAACCATTTCATCACTATATATACGATCCCCAGTACCCAGCTTGAAAAGATACCATACAAGATCACCGGCCCCGCTATGGCAAATATCTGGCAGCCGATTCCATACACCTGCCCATGCTTCTTATACTCTATGGCCGGTGCCGCCACGGAATTGGCAAATCCGGTAATGGGAACCAAGGCCCCTGCGCCGCCCCATTTTACGATCCGCGGA
>JAFYSG010000045.1 GCA_017559435.1 Lachnospiraceae bacterium | reverse complement strand
TAAAGTTGAAGGGCATTGAGGAGATGGTGGAGATTTATTATAACAGTAATCAATTCATCTATACCATTGCATTCCTGGAGAAGGCATTCTCTTCTGCTTTTGCCATGTATGAGGCGTTGGCGGCATTTTATGAGGAACAAGGGTATGTGACCAATAGTCCTGCCAGAGTATACCGGTATCAGGTTCTTTATGATTTTGCCAAGAAGGTGGATCCGGCATATGCAGATGTGTATCGGGAGCTCTTAACTTTTGATCTTTATCTTAGGGAGAATGTGAAGAGCAGACCGGAGTGGGCGGTGGAACTTCAACCTTATAAAGAGCAGATTCGCAGATTTTATCAGGAAGAAGAGGATACCAGGAAGTATCTGCCGGGGTATAGAACTTATGATTCCAGACAAATGGCCAAGATGACTCATTTAGAACCTTTTTCCTATCCGGTGTGGGACAGGGCAAAAATAGAACAGATAAGAGGTGCCGTGAATGATGGTAAGGGGACAGTGAAATATGTGCTGTTCGATTATCATCTAAGGAATCCGCTTACGTTTGAAGCAAAAACACTGGCATTTGAGGTTGTCAATGATTACCGGATGTCTTATAATGTCATATAAGAGAAAGAGAGCGAAGGTTGACGAATTCATACATTAGCATAGATTTAGAGACCACGGGGCTGAACCCGAAACTGGACAAGATCATAGAGATTGGCGGGGTGAAGGTGCTTGACGGAAAAGTCACGGATACGTTTTCGACTTTCATAAGTCCGGGCATGAAGCTGAAGGAACAGGTGGTGGAATTGACCGGCATCCGGGATGAGATGTTGACAGATGCGCCCCCATTGGATGAAGTGATGCCGAAGCTTAGGGCGTTTTTGGAAGAACTGCCGCTTTTGGGTCATCGGATACTATTTGATTATTCGTTTCTGAAAAAAGCAGCGGTGGACAGGAAGCTGACTTTTGAAAAGAAGGGGTTGGATACTTTGAAAATTGCCAGGAGGTATCTGCCCGGGTTGGAACACAGAACTTTGGAATTTCTGTGTAACCATTACGGAATCGGGCACACTGCCCACAGGGCACTGGGAGATGCTATGGCCACCCATGAATTGTATCAGATACTGGCCCGAGATTATTGTGATAGGCAGGATGATCTGTTTTGTCCCAAGAAGCTTATTTTTCAGGTGAAAAGAGATACACCCATTACAAAAGCGCAAAAGGAAAGGTTATATCGGCTGCTGGATCAGCATAAAATAGTAATAGACGCAAATGTGGAGAGCATGACCCGCAGTGAGGCTGACAGGACCATTGACCGGATTATAGGGAGGAAGTATGTTACACGATAAGATAAAGAATTATGGAGTACGAATGATCATCATCTGCTTGTCAATGCTTTTTTTATGCTTTTATATTGCAAAGAAAGAAGGTTTTCATGTAGACGAGGTTCTTTCCTTTCAGGTGGGGAATTCAGAGTTTACGCCCTGGATCATGCCTGCCCAGCCGGTAGGGCGTCTGGCAAAATTTGTGGAAGAGCATATTGAAGGCGAAACGATAG
Organism: Lachnospiraceae bacterium; assembly: GCA_017559435.1. Lineage (GTDB taxonomy): Bacteria > Bacillota > Clostridia > Lachnospirales > Lachnospiraceae > Acetatifactor. The sequence goes on along the minus strand of JAFYSG010000045.1, from coordinate 7,103 downwards.
GTGAAACGGTAAAAAATATTGCCTTTATTGCAAAAGATACGTTTCAGAATCGTGGGAATAGTATTGTGGCAGCTTTCAAGGCAGATGTGTATGAGACGCCGGTATGGATATCAAGAGACCATTTTAAAGAGTATCTGGAATGTGACAGGGAAGATGCTTTTAATCTGTTAAGTGTCTATTATAATGCCAAGGATGATATACATCCCCCATTGTATTATATGACAGTACATCTTATGTGTTCCCTTTTTCAGGGAGAGATCACAGTGTGGCATGGCTGTGTGATCAATATGGTGGCCTTGGCTGTTACGCTATGGCTGCTTGGTTGTATTGGTGATATGATATTTCGTAGGAAGAGCAGTACAATTGCACTTATGCTTCTGTATGCCTTTTCTACAGGCATCATTGCTACTGCATTGTGGGTCCGTATGTATGCGTTGCTTACGTTATGGCTGGTGTGGCTGTTATATTTACATATTCGCAAAGTCACAGGATATAGGCAGGATGGTTTCTTGCGGGTAAATAAATCAGGGAGGGCTAAGTGGATCGGCAGTTTTGGTATTTTAATTGCCACTTTGGCAACTTTCTGGACCAATTATTTTGGGTTGTTTTATCTGATTCCTTTGGCGGCATGTACCTTTTTCCTGCTGTTAAAGGAGAAACGTACCAGAGAATGCCTGGCTTACGTACGTACCATGGTTACTGCCGCAGTGATCGGTTTGGGCTGCTTTCCTTTTGCCGTCAGCGATGTATTCAGCTCGGCGTTTGGATCGAATGTGCTTTCTCAATTGGAGGACGGCATCACGGATTATGTGTACAGGCTGGTCAAATTTGGCGAGATCGTGGGCGAGAATGTAGCAGGAGGCACTGTTTTCTTATTGGCAGCGTTTCTTGTACCATTGACATTTGCTGTATATGGACGGATTAAAAAAACAGATACAAAAGAAAAGACAAACGTGGGTGGCAAAAGATGGTCAGTGTTATTGTGTGTGGTTCCTGCCATAGTATTTTATTTATTGGATGCTAAAATGTCCCCGCACTTTGTGGAACGATATTTTATGCCGGTATTCCCAATGGTGGCGCTGCTTTTGGTGCTTGCTTGGGAACGGGGATTGTTACATATATTACAGGAGAAACCGTATGATGTGGTGTGTGTTGCGCTGGCTTGTGCCTTACTGATAGTTCAGCTGCCACACAGGGATTGGAAAGAAGATTATTTCCGTACAGGTTATAAAGAACAACTGGCCATTGCAAAGCGCTATGAGGAGTATCCGATGGTCTGCATGTATGCCGGTTATAGCTTATATGAAAATATACTGGAGCTTCAGATGCATGAACAGTCTATTTTGGTACAGGAACACGAGCTTGGCTTTTTAAGTCCTGCCCACAGGGAAGTGGCGCAAAATGGGTATATGGCAGTGATCAAATATCCGCATATGGATGATAAGGGCAGAGCACAGCTTGGAAAAATCATGGATGCCTTCGGAGGCAGCAAGGTAGAGTTTCTGGGCATTGGCAAGGCATATGGCGATGCAATGTATCTGGTGCTTCCTAAGTAATTTTTGGTAGAATTTATGCCTTGCAAAGTTGTGTAAATTCGGCTATAATTACCTGGCATGATGTATAGAAATTCAGGATATAAATTTGGTGGATTGGAGTGGTGTTATGTTTAATTTTAATAACAAAAAGACAAAGAAGACTATTTCGGCGGTTATTATTGTGTTTGTAATTTTGGCAATGGTGCTTCCGATGATTTCATATATATTTTAACAGTTCAGCCCCGAATATGAGCAAAGATAGCCGCGAAGCGGCGGAGAGCACCGCAGGTGCGGCTTTGCGAATGGGCGCGGCTGAACGTCACTCGCCGGATAGGAAAACATCGTTTTTTGGAGGAGCAGTATGAAGAATTGGAAAATTGCCGTGGCACTGATGGGGGTGTTGGTGTGTGCGGCAGGGTGGAATAAGAGTGAGACAGTGTATGCTGCGCAGGAAAGTACCATTAAGCAGGGGATTTTTGCTGAAGGTATTGAGCTGTCAGGTATGACGAAAGCTGAGGCCGGGCAGGCCATCACGGATTATGTGGACGGGTTGAAAGAGGTTGCGGTTACTTTGGTGGCGGCAGATAATAAGAAAGTAGTGACCACGGCGGGAGCCCTAGGGATTACTTGGGCGAATCCCGAGCTGGTGCAGGAAGCCATGGACATCGGTACACAGGGCAACGTGATTGAGAGATATAAGATCATGAAGGATCTGGAGCATGAGAGCCTTACGTTTGACATTGAATTGGGCTTTGATGTGGCAGCGATCAATGATATTCTGACCAATGAGTGTGTGAAATATGACCGCAAGGCAGTGAATATGGCACTGAAACTGGAAAATGGCAAGTTTCAGGTGATTGAGGGGCAGATTGGTTATAAGCTGGATGTAGAGCATTCCATTGATATTGTATATGATTATCTCACGGGCGAGTGGGATGGTAAGGCAGTCGGCATTGCGCTGAATGTGGCAGAGGATCAGCCCAAGGGAACGGCAGAGGAGCTTATGCAGGTCCGGGATGTATTGGGCAGTTTTACCACATCCTTTACTACATCCGGAACAGCCAGAACGGCCAATGTGACCAATGGCTGTGTGTTGATTAACGGAACTACTTTGTATCCGGGAGAAGAATTCTCTACCTATGAGGCTGTGGCGCCTTTTTCACAGGCAAACGGGTATTACATGGCAGGATCTTATCTGAATGGTAAAGTAGTGGATAGTATCGGCGGTGGGATCTGTCAGGTATCTACGACCTTGTATAATGCAGTTTTGTTGGCAGAATTGGAAGTAACAGAACGTCACAATCATTCTATGATCGTTACTTATGTAGATCCTTCTGCAGATGCGGCCATAGCAGAAAGCTCGGGTAAGGATTTCAGATTTGTGAACAATACGGATTCCCCTATTTACATAGAAGGAATCATTAAGGATAAACAAATTACTATTAATATTTATGGAAAAGAAGTAAGACCTGCCAACCGCAAGGTAAGTTATGTCAGTGAGATTCTGGAGACGATCATGCCTCCGGCTGATATGATTTATCAGGACGCGGTGCAGCCTATCGGATATTTTCTGAATGGTGAAAGTGCTCATATCGGTTATAAATCCAGGCTTTGGAAGGTTGTGCTTGAAGATGGCAAGGAAGTCAGCAGAGAGCAGGTCAATAAGAGTAATTACAAGATGTCACCCAGAAGTGCTACGGTGGGTGTGGCTACAGATGATCCCAATGCCTACAATGAGATGCAGGCGGCAATCGGAACCGGAAGTATCGATCATGTGAAGAATGTCATTGCACTGTTGACAGGGCAGGCTACGCAGCCGGAGAATTCCGGTGAAGTGATCAACGAAGAGCCGGCAGAGTAAAGCATGGAGTGGAATGGGAACAGGAAGAGGAACCTATGAAAATCGGCAAGGTAACAGGGAATGCTTTGAAGCGTTCTGTTTTGAAACCAATCACATATAAAAGAGAAGAGGTATTACATGGCGCAGGTGTAGGGGAGGACTGCGCCATTTTAGCTGTTCCAAAAGGATTTATCATGACTTCCTGCGTTCAGCAGGCAGCAGTGGAAAGCAGGTTGGATCTTAAGCTGCTTATCGGCAGATGTGTAAACAATCTGGCGGCATCCGGATCACAACCCATGGCTGCTATGTTGGGCGTGATCCTGCCGGAAACTGTGGAAGAGTTACAGCTGAAGGCGTTGATGGCGGATGTCCATGAGATCTGTAAGTCCTATGAGATGCAGATCGCCGGGGGGCATACCATGGTCAACGACGCGGTGAGTAAGGTGTTGTTGGTGGTAACGGTGTACGGCTTGCGGCAACAGACGCCGAATGATTCGGCTGCCGGTTTGCAGAAAGGAGCAGCACCCGGTCAGGAGATTGTTCTCAGTAAATGGATCGGGCTGGAGGGTACTGCGCTTTTGGCAGAGAAGTATGAGGAAGGTTTGAAAGGAAGGTATCCCGGATATCTGGTGGAAGAGGCGGCGGGGTTTTACAAGTATATATCAGTACTGCCGGAGGCAATGGTGGCAGTGAAGGAAGGTGTCTGCCATATGCATGATGCCTCTGAGGGTGGTATTCTGGCTGCACTCTGGGAGATGGCAGAAGGCGCAGGCACAGGCCTGACCATAGACCTTAAGAAGCTGCCCATTCGGCAGGAGACGGTAGAGGTCTGCGAGTTTGTGGGGGTGAATCCTTATGAGCTTCGATCCGGCGGTTGCCTGATCATGACCGCGTACGATGGGCAGAAGTTGGTTGAGGCCTTGGAAGAAGCAGGGATTGCGGCTGTAGTAGTAGGAAAATTAACGGACAGTAAAGAACGTTTGATCCTGAATGAGGATGAGGTGCGATACATGGATCGTCCTCAAGTGGATGAGATTTATAGATGAACAGAACAAAGATTAGGAGAGCATGATGCATATTATTTTACACCAACCGGAGATACCGGCAAATACCGGTAACATTGGCCGCACCTGTGTGGCCACGGGTACGTCCTTACATTTAATCGAGCCCTTGGGCTTTCGTTTGAATGAAAAAGAAATCAAGCGTGCAGGCATGGACTATTGGCAGCACCTTGATGTGAACCGATATGTGAATTTTGAAGAATTCAAGGAAAAACATCCGGGTGCCAAGATCTGGATGGCTACTACCAAGGCAAAGCACGTCTATACTGATGTTGCCTTTGGGCCGGATGATTATATTATGTTTGGTAAGGAAAGTGCAGGCATTCCTGAGGAAATCCTGGTAGATTACGAGGAGACCTGTATCCGGATTCCCATGCTTCCTGCCATCAGATCCCTGAATTTGTCCAATTCTGTGGCTATCGTATTATATGAGGCACTGCGGCAGACAGGTTATCATCACATGCAGCTGGAAGGGGAACTCCACAGACTGCAGTGGAAAGAATAGGAGGATACTTATGGATATTCATGAAACTGTATTTATTGCACCCGGCGCAACCGTTCTGGGTGATGTAACCATAAAAGAAGACTGCGGCATCTGGTATCATGCCACAGTGCGTGGTGACCGTGCGCCCATTCGCATCGGTCGAGCCAGCAACATTCAGGATAACTGCGTGGTGCATGTGGATGCTGAGCATCCCGTGACCATTGGAGCCAACGTTACTGTGGGTCATGGTGCCATTCTTCATGGCTGCACCATCGAAGACAATACCCTCATCGGAATGGGAGCTATTCTACTAAATGGCTGTCATATCGGACGTAACTGTATCATTGCTGCAGGTGCTCTGATCACCCAGAATACCGTTATACCTGACAATAGCCTGGTGATTGGTAATCCCGGCAAAATAAAAAGGGAAGTCACCACAGAAGAGGAGACCTCCATTCTTGAAAATGCCCTCCATTATGTGGAGGAAGCCAGACATTACATGCAAAAGCCACAGGTTTAAGGCAGCGGTCTGCCCCAATGGCCGCAAAGTCCGCCCCAGCTGACAAGACCAAGACGACACCGTCATACAGTGGTCCTGAAGAGAGGCCCGGCATATCAATGGGTAAATTCGCAGTTGCAAGGCTGTAAGAGTTACTAAGGGTTGACGGCTGGCGGAAATTGAAGTTAAGGGCAGAACACAAAATGACAAAACTCACGCGCTGTGCGCGCTCAAACAGGTTGTCATTTTGTGTTCTAACACTTCCATTTCCGTCAGCCGTCAACCCTAAGTAACTCTAACAGTCTTACAGATGTCGAATTTACCCATTGATATGCCGGGCCTCTCTTCAGGACCACTGTATGACGGTGTCGTCTTGGTCTTGTCAGTCGGGGCTTGGTAATTATTTCGGCGTGGTTGGCAGGAAGAGTTAGCGAATGGGGACAATTTCCAGCCAGTAGCCGTCGGGGTCTGAGATGAAGTAGATGCCCATGGCAGGGTTCTCGTAGCAGATGCAGCCCATTTCTTCGTGGAGTTTGTGGGCGGCTTCGAAGTCATCTGTACGGAAGGCCAGGTGGAATTCACATTCGCCCAGGTCGTAGGGAGCCGGGTGGTTTTTTAGCCATGTGAGTTCCAGCTCAAAGGTGCTTTCCTCATTGCCGAGGAAAACGATGATAAAGTTATCTTTTTCTTTTCGGCGTTTCTCTTTTAAGCCAAGGGCTTTCTCATAAAAAGCCAGGGATCTTTCCAGGTTGGAAACATTGTAATTTTCGTGGAACATTTGAAATTTCATGTTTTTCTTCCTTTCTGCGCATTGCGTTATATGAATTGGAATACGATTTGCTCAATATTTTATGTTTTAGCGGTTCAGTTACCGGGTGGCAACAATTCGGTCTTTATACTTCGGGTGCTCGGTAAGAAACTGAGTGATCGCATGTGGTTTGCTCCAAAAGTGCATGGGATAGACGCGGTCAGCCTTTACTTTTTCCAGGAAATAAAGCATCCCTCGATCATAGTCTTTCTCCTGTCTTGGATCCAATACCACAAAAGCGCAGGAGAGCTTGCGTTTTCCCAGGTGCTCAGCCAATGCATCTATCTGCTCACGGTAATCTTTTGTCATCTGTTCGTTGTACTCCGGTGCCTCGCCTTCCCACACCCAGTCATTCAGATCACCGGCATGATAAATTATTTCATCCCCTTCAGATATCAGAAAAGCCACGCCCAAATCTGTTGACTGATAAGTGATCAATTCTTGTCCCAGAGGAAGATTATATTGTGTACCGGGAGTAACACACAAAAACGCTGCTCCGACTACCTCATCATGATTATCAATATCCTCAGAAAGCACCGCATAAATCCGCTGCATCCCCATTTTCCGAAGCTTCCCGAAAATCTTCGGCTGATAATGATCCCTATGACCATGGCTGCAAAACACAACCACCATTTTCTCCACATCCATCTGTGGCAGCTCTCCTTCATAATAATCAAACAAATAGTAACATACCCCCGTCTCCACCAAAAACCCACTATGTCCAATATAATCAACCTTCACCCCAAACACCCCTTCAACTTCAAATTTCTACAACCTAAAATTCTTATTTAAAGCTTATTTTATCACAGATTTTTCACAATTTAAACACTTTTTCAAAACATTTTCCTGTTACCATATTGGATAATTCAATGATTT
>JAFYSG010000044.1 GCA_017559435.1 Lachnospiraceae bacterium | reverse complement strand
TGAGAGATAAAGAGTTACGCAAGCTAATCGGTAGCAGAGCAAAACAGCGAAGACTGGAACTTGGTTTGAAACAGCCATATGTTGCTGAAAAGATGGGAGTCACACCTTCCACTATCCAGAGATATGAGGCAGGAGCAATTGACAATACCAAGAAGCTGATGCTGGACGGTCTTTCAGAGGCACTTCACGTATCCGTGGAATGGCTCAAGGGAGAGGCAGAAGAATACGAAACAGACATTACGGATAAAAAGGATTTACAGATTCGTGATGCAATGAGCCGGATCATAAATCGTATTCCGTTTGATCTTAATGCTGAGGAATCAGATTTCTCTAAGGATCTGCTACTACTGATGTTACAGGAGTATGAGTTGTTTATGGATTCTTTCCAATTTGCCTGCAAGAATTACAAGGGTAATACGGAAAATGCTGACATAGCAGCCACCATTGGCTTTGAATCCAACAAGGAATACAATGAGATCATGTTCCTTAGTGAAATTACCCATACTGTCAATGCATTTAATGATATGGCAGATGCCATAAGGCTCTATTCCAAGAGACCGGAAACAGCAGCTCAAAGGCTTGCAAATCTATTATTCGAGGATTCCGAATCGGTATAGTAAGACAATCGGAGTCATGATATACTTACACGCAAAAAAGCATTTCATCAGTTCCGATTGTCCAATATCGAAAGGAGTAACGATTATGGCAAAAGGATCTGTAAGAAAAAAAGGAAAAAAATGGGACTACCGCTTCTATGTGGAAGACGCCAGCGGCAATCTGGTACAAAAGGAATTTGTGGGTACGGAGAGCAAAAGCGAAACGGAGAAACTGTTGCGACAGGCAATGGAGGATTATGAGAGTAAGAAAATCATTGCAAAAGCTGATAATATCACCCTTGGAGAATTGCTTGATATTTGGTCAGAGGATGAATTAAAAGTTGGTACCCTGAGCAATGGAACGGTCAGCAATTATCTGCAGACGATTAAGAGGATTAAACAGCATCCCATCAGCAATCGAAAGTTGAAAACAGTAACCTCTGAGCATTTACAGCAGTTCATTGATCTGCTTACTTTTGGTGGTACGGCAGGGACTTTCGTTTCAAAAGGATACGCTAGGGATTATGTGCATTCCTTCACGGCTGTTTTGCAGCAAGCATTCTGGTTCGCAGTATTTCCGAAACAGTGGATTACGTTTAATCCTATGCAGTATGTGGTATTGAAGCGAAAAACTGAGGACGTGGATTTGTTTGCAGAAGATGACGTTGAAGAGGCAAACGCAAAACCGCTTACTCATGAAATGTATCAAAAATTGTTGGCACAGCTTTCTAAAAGAAGCCCAGATGCGATTCTGCCGGTGCAGATAGCCTATTTTACAGGGATGCGTCTGGGAGAGGTTGTAGGACTGACCTGGCAGGATATTAACTTGGAAGAACAGTATCTTACGGTAAGGAGAAGTGTCCGCTACAGTAGTGCAAGACGCAAGACAGAGATTGGTCCTACAAAACGTAAGAAGGTGCGTGTGGTGGATTTTGGCGATACACTCGCCGAAATACTAAAGAAAGCGAAAAAGGAACAGCACAGACACCGCTTACAATACGGACAGTTGTACCACAGGAACTATTACAAAGAGGTACGGGAAAAGAACCGTGTGCATTATGAGTATTATAATCTGGATGGAACGCAGGAGGTTCCACAGGATTATACGGAACTCTTCTTTGTATGTTTACGTTCCGATGGCTGTCTGGAACTTCCGAGTACGGTGGAAGCTGCTTGTAGAAAGGCCAGCCGGAAGGTGCCTGAATTGGAAGGATTTCACTTTCACACCTTAAGACACACCTACACGACCAACCTTCTGACAAATGGAGCACAGCCAAAGGATGTGCAGGAATTGCTGGGGCATTCGGATGTTAGTACCACGATGAATGTTTATGCTCATGCAACAAGGGAAGCAAAGCGAAATTCTGCAAGGCTTCTGGATAAAGTTGTGGGGCAATAAGACAAGTTTTCCCTTGTAAGTTGCTGATAAGGGCAAAAACGAGGGAAAATACATATAAGTTCACAGTTTAAGGCTCTGAAAGCCTTGTAAAATAAGGAAAGTTAGTAGAATAGTTAATTCAATTCCAATTTGTGGAGGTGCACAATGAGCAATAACAACATTGCAAAATATTTCTACGAGGTGATTGTCTCGGAATATTCTGATCCAATCCCCAATAGTTGATCACTCACCCAATATACACACATATACCCATCACACAAAAATACCCCATCCTCCCTATCCTCCAAGCAACAGCTTGTACAAGATCACAGGGTGGGGCTGCGTGGTGGGAGATTATTTTGACATCTTCAATGATGTTAGCGTTACTTAGAGAAAATGAAGGCTTGTAAATGAAGTGTTAAAGCCAAAAGTGCAACCTGTTTGAGCGCGTAGCGCGAGTTTTGCACTTTTGGCTTTGCCCTTAACTTCACTTACAAGCCTTCATTTTCTCTTAGTAACTCTTACATCATTGGAACTGCAAAATAATCCCCCACCACGCAGCCCCACCCTGTGATCTTGTACAAGCGTCCCCCGCATCCCCGGAGGCCCCGCCGCAAATCCAGGCTTTAGCAGTATTTCTTCAAAACGTCAACTTTATCTGTCTGCTCCCAAGGAAGATTCAGATCGGTACGTCCAAAATGTCCATAGGCTGCCGTCTGTCCATAAATGGGTCTGCGCAGATCCAGCATCTTGATAATGCCTGCCGGTCTCAGGTCGAAGTTCTCGCGGATGATCTCTACCAACCTCTCATCGCTAAGCTTACCGGTACCGAAAGTATCCACCATTACAGAGGTAGGCTGAGCCACACCAATTGCGTAGGACAGCTGGATCTCACACTTCTCAGCCAGCCCTGCTGCCACAATATTCTTAGCCACATATCTGGCCGCATAAGCTGCACTTCTGTCCACTTTGGTGCAGTCCTTTCCGGAGAAGGCTCCGCCGCCGTGACGTGCATATCCGCCGTAGGTATCTACGATGATCTTACGACCGGTAAGACCACTGTCACCATTGGGTCCGCCGATTACGAAACGTCCTGTAGGATTGATAAAAAACTTGGTATTCTCATCAATCATTTCAACAGGTAATACCGGCTCGAAAACATATTTCTTAATATCTGCATGAATCTGCTCCTGGGTCACTTTCTCATCGTGCTGAGTAGAAAGCACCACTGCCTCCAGACGGAAAGGCTTGCCGTTCTCATCATACTCTACAGATACCTGGCTCTTGCCGTCAGGTCTCAGATATTTTAAAGTGCCGTCCTTACGCACTTTTGTCAGCTGTCTGGTCAACTTGTGTGCCAGGGAGATGGGATAAGGCATCATCTCCTCGGTTTCATTGGTGGCATAACCGAACATCATGCCCTGATCTCCTGCACCGATGGCTTCCAATTGTTCGTCGCTCATCTGGTTCTCTTTGGCCTCCAGTGCCTTGTCAACGCCCATGGCAATATCAGCAGACTGCTTGTCCAGGGCTACCATTACGGCACAAGTGTTGCCGTCAAAGCCCTTGGCAGAATCATCATAGCCAATCTCTGTTACAGTCTTACGGACGATAGCAGGAATATCAATATTAGCCTTGGTGGTGATCTCACCCATCACCAGCACAAAACCGGTGTTTGTGCAGGTCTCACAAGCCACACGGCTAAAGGGATCCTGCTCCATCAGGGCGTCTAATACAGCATCAGATACGGCATCACAGATTTTATCAGGATGGCCTTCAGTAACGGATTCAGATGTAAATAATCGTTTTTCCATGTTTTTTCTCCTTTGAAATTGTTGGTTTATTGTCAGTTGGTCACATAAAAAGTCCGCTTACAAGAAGCGGACCTGAATCTAACGGTGATCAAATCCTCTTATTGTTCGACTGTTGCTCGCTCAGGTAGGCACCTTCCTTGATAAGGGGTTGCCGTGGCTTCATCGATCCTATGTATCTCCACCACTCTGAATAAGAGAAATCATTGCTTACGCAATTACAATATGAAGTTGAATACCTGCATATACCATACACTGAATACGGCCTGTTGTCAACAGGTAATATCAGTAATTTATTGAAAATTTAGATTTTCAGCCCACCTTCAATTTAAACTTCTGCAGTTCTCTCTCTGAATTAATAACAGCGATCTGAGCCCCAAGGGACTGTAATTTCAAATGAAAGTCCTCATATCCTCTGGCGATATAATGAATATCATCCACTACCGTTACACCCTCTGCTGCAAGGCCTGCCATCACAAGTGCTGCACCGGCACGCAAGTCAGGTGCTGTGATACTGGCTCCGGTATATTTAGCCACACCATCGATGATCGCCGTATTTCCTTCCACCTTGATATTGGCTCCCATTCTGGTCAGTTCATCTACATATTTGAAACGATTCTCAAAAATACTCTCCGTCACGATACTGGTGCCCTTAGACAAGCCTAAGGCCACAGTAATCTGAGGTTGCATATCCGTAGGAAATCCGGGATAGGGAAGGGTCTTTACATGGGTATGTTCCAAAGGCTTCGAAGAGATCACACGCAGACAGTCATCCGCTTCTACAATCTCGCAGCCGATTTCCAACAGCTTAGAACTGATGGACTCCAAATGCTTAGGGATCACATTTTTCACCATCACATCTCCCTTGGTAATGGCCGCAGCAAACATAAATGTTCCTGCTTCGATCTGATCCGGGATGATCGTATACTCGCTGCCATGAAGCTTCTTGACACCCTTGATACGAATCACATCCGTACCTGCGCCTTTGATATTGGCACCCATACTGTTCAGGAAATTAGCAAGATCTACCACATGCGGCTCCTTGGCTGCATTTTCAATGGTGGTCTGACCTTCTGCCAGAGCTGCCGCCATCATGATATTAATCGTAGCACCCACACTGACTACATCCATGTAAATATTGCAGCCTATCAAACGCTCTGCCCTGGTCTTGATCAGCCCATGCTCAATGAGAACTTCTGCTCCCAGTGCCTTAAAGCCCTTGATGTGCTGGTCAATGGCACGGCAACCAATGTCACATCCTCCGGGAAGTGCCACTTCTGCCTGCTTATATTTACCTAAAAGCGCACCTATCAGATAATAAGATGCTCTGATCTTCTTAATATTGTCATCCTCTACTACAAGGCTGTGAATCTGCGCAGCATTGATCACTACGCGATGGCGCCCTTCAGGCTTTACCATAACACCGATACTCTGCATGGCTCTTGTCAGAACCTTGGTATCTCTTACATCAGGAATATTATCTATATATACGGTTTCATCCGTCATCACAGCAGCAGCAAGAATAGGAAGCGCCGCGTTCTTGGCTCCTCCTATTTCCACCTCTCCTACTAATGGATTACCGCCTTTAATTGCGTATTGTTCCATTGAATCTACCTCTTTATACTGAATAGGTCATCTACACATCTCTATTATAACATAAATTATGTTTTTGTAAACAGAACATGCGTTTTTTATTTTATATATTTTAACGGATCCACCTGCTTACCACCTATTAAGATTTCAAAATGCACATGGGGTCCGCTGCTGACACCTGTATTACCGCTAAGTGCGATTCTCTCACCCTGCTTTACTTTCTGCCCCACTTTTACCAGCACCTTGCTTAAGTGAGCATATCTGGTCTGACGTCCATCCTCATGATTGATATAGACCACATAACCATAACCACTTCCCCATCCTGCCCTGGCAACCGTTCCGCCACAGGATGCCACCACAGAAGTACCTGTAGGTGTGGCCCAATCCACGCCTTTGTGATTCGTACTTGCTCCTGCCGTAGGCTGACTGCGCTTACCAAAACGTGAGGACAGACGCCCTCCTGATATAGGCTTGATATAGGTAGGCGGAATTTTCGTTCCCCGCTCCACTATCTTAGGAACAGCCTCCAAAACCACTTCTTCCTTGATGATCTCCCTGCTTACAAGCTCTTCGTTCACATAAGAAGTCTGGGCAATAATCTTGCGAAAACCTGCTGACGGCTGCTGCAGCACCTTGCTCTGAGTGGTATACCAATTATGATTGTCCACATAAATTACTTCTGCATCGTAGATTTCTTCTATATAACTTTCCTCCACACGGCTCACTGAAAGCTCCGGCTCCGGAACAGTAATCACCAGTTCATCTCCCACCCGGATCACAGAATTCTCATTTTCCAGAGTTTCATTCATTGCAATAATCTGATCCATGGGAATGTTCACCTTAATGGCGATCTCAGACAGTGTATCACCTGCCACTACTTTATAAACCGTCTTAAGCTCCTGCTCTTTCGTCATCTCTTCTATGGCTTGATTCAGATCCGTCAGACGACTCTTGGGCAAATATGCCTCTACAATCTCCACCTCCTGCGGAAAATCCATATTAAGAATCCCCAGCT
>JAFYSG010000043.1 GCA_017559435.1 Lachnospiraceae bacterium | reverse complement strand
CATGTTCTCCAGCCAGAGCGGCGACTACATAACTGCAGTGGATGAGAGCAGTGTGATCGTGATCAAAGCCGTAGAAGCAGGTGCATCCCATGAGGACCTGGTAGGTGTGGCGGATACCATCGTAGCCATGATCAATGCAGAAGCCATGCTCAATGTAAAGGTTGCCTTCGGTACAATAGTGCAGGAGCTTAAGGATGTATCCAAGTCTTATAAGGAAGCAAAACTGGCTTTGGATGTGGGCAAGATCTTCTACGCTGAGAAGAGTGTGGTGGCATACAGCACTTTGGGAATCGGCCGGCTGATCTATCAGCTACCCATTAATCTGTGCAGAATCTTTATTGATGAAATTTTTGGTGATAACTTGCCGCTTAATTTTGACGATGAGACACTTACTACCATCAATAAATTTTTTGATAATAACCTGAACGTTTCTGAAACATCCAGACAGTTATTTGTACACCGCAACACTCTGGTGTATAGGATCGAAAAGATTCAAAAGACTACCGGATTAGATCTCAGGAACTTTGAAGATGCCCTAACCTTTAAAATCGCTCTAATGGTCGTAAATTATATGAAATATCTAGATTACATGGAATATTAAAGACAACCTCCAGTTGATTAAGATAAGAATTATTGTGGGAAGGATGAGATGGACTATGGAAAAAGAAAGAAATTTCATGGTGGGTATGTCCAAAGAGGATATTACTCCTAAGCTTGGCAGTCGGTTATTTGCGTATTCTTTTGAACGTTATGCTGAGCGTGTATTGGATCGTCTTATGGTCAGTGTGGTGGCTATAAGACAAGAGAATGAAACGGTATTGTTCGTCAGTGCGGATCTGTGTTTGCTTAGTGTGGATAAATGCGAAGCTATGCGAAAGACTGTAGCACAGGCCACAGGTGTCAAATGGGAGAATATTATATTTTCTGTCATTCACACCCATTCAAGTCCTGTGACAAAACCTTTTGTCGGATGGGGAGATGCAGATATAGATTATCTTGACAACATACTGGTGCCGGCAGTAATAAAGGCTGCCACTAAGGCGATTGCACAGATGCAGCCGGCTCTGATGGGAGTGGGAATTTCGGAGACAATGGCAGGTGTGAATCGTCGCCAGATGAATGAAAATGGTCAGGTCATTCTGGGACAGAATCCTGACGGCCCTTATGATCCTACCATGACGCTGATTCATTTTAAGGCTGTGACTGGTGAGAATATCGGAAGTATCATACATTTTGCTGCTCATCCTACTTCGGCGGGGTGTAATTACTCCTTTACAAGAGACTGGCCGGGATTGATGATAGACAGGATCAATAAGATTACGGGCGCGCCTTGTATGTATATTAACGGTGCAGAAGGAGATGTGGGTCCCAGACTGTCCAACGGAAGAACAACCGGAGGCAGTGATGAAAATTACGTGATACAAATCGGTCTTGTGGCTGCAGACGATGCGGAGAAAGCATATTACAATATTAATACCTATGAAGTACCAACAATGAAAGTAGCTTACGGTAGCATTCTGCTACCCTATGTAAAGCCCCCTGCCAAGGAAGAAGTAGAGAAGAATATCAAGATGCTGGAAAGCGAGCCTGACGAATTAAAAGGTGTAAGACGCAGTCAGTATGTTCAGTTACAGAAAGTAAAGGCAGTGTACGATTCCGGAGAACAGTTTCCCGATGAAATGGAATTACAGCAGACGGTAGTGACACTGGGAGATCTTGCGCTTGTACCGGCCTGTTTTGAGGCATTTTGCAATATTTCACTGGGCATCAAAGAAAAATCACCTTATAAGAATACCATTTTACTTGGTCTGACCGGTGGCTGTTATGGGTATCTGCCCACAGAAGACCAGATTCCCATTGGTGGCTATGATGTGGATTCCTTCCGGACAGAGGGGATTGTCAGCCTGGTAGATGATACCGATAAACATCTGATTCGGCAGAATGTAGAGCTTCTTGAGAAGATGTATGAAGAATCTAGATAACATGGAATATTAAAGACAACCTTTGGCATATATTATAACAGTTCAGCCAGAGAAGATATTTGAAAGAAAATCGTGCTTGAACAAATTTTCTTCCAAACATCTTCTCTGAGGGAGCGCCCCGCATATGAGCAAAAAGAAGCTGCGAAGTAGCGAAAAGCCCCGTAGGGTCGATTTTGCGAATGGGGCGCGGCTGAACGTCACTCGCCGCCACCCCCTCATTCAAAAACTTTAAGTACCCCACCCCTTTGTGAGTACCGTAAAACCATAATCCCCATGAATGCAAGTGAGCCGTGAAGACGTAAGCCCCCTATTTGCTGACAACAAATATATGCCCAGGGGGTTTTTATGCATTATAATAAAATTATCCGTTACTTAGAATATTTTGAAAATGGACAAAAAATCAAGAGCGCAGGATTTGTAAAAATCGAACTGCTAGACAATCTCTGCAACATTCAGGTCAATGTGACTGGTTTGCATCCTACCGAGAACTGCACCCGCGAGATACACCTTATTCCAATGCAGCCTTCCAAACAAACAGACGCTACCAATATCAAAGAAGCCATCCTAGGTGAGATCACACTACAAAGCGGCAAGGGCACCCTGTTCAAGAGGCGCCTCCCTATAGATAGTCTATGTGAAGACATTACCTATTACAACCTTTCTGCCGTGCGCATAAATCTGGGAAAGAGCCGAGAGCTGGTATGCCGCTTTAGAGAAGAATCCCAGAAGGAGCATGAAATACCTGAGAATGTGTCCGTATGGTCAGCAAAAGAGTCACAAGAGCAGATAAAAGAGCCGGAGTGGCAGTCGCAAAACTCAGATGAGGTCAAAAAGTCGGATGTGGCAGAACCTTTGGCAGAGTGTGGGGTAGAGCCCCATCAAGACCAACCATGTAAGGAGGCAGAACCACCACAGGAAGAAATTCCAGAGATGGTACAGACGATGCAGAACACAGAGTCTCAGCAACCGTCACAGCCTTGGCAACCACAAGAGCCCCGGAAATCACCACCGTCCGGACCATCCATGCCGGCCACACTGCATGAGAAGAAGTGGCGTCAGCTGTCTGAGATTTACCCGCACATTGCTCCTTTTCGTGATGAGCGCGATTACCTTTCCGTAGGTCCCGGAGATTTTGTGATTTTGCCGGAGAAGTACTATCGCCTGATCAACAACAGCTTCCTGCTTCACGGCTTCTACAATTACGGTCACATGGTCCTTGCCAAAACCATGAAGCGTGGGGAGGAAACCTATTATATAGGGGTGCCGGGAAATTTTTATGAAAAAGAACGGCAGGTAGCTATTATGTTTGGTTTCGAAAGCTTTGAATGCAGACAGGAACCGGCCACTGATGGCGATTTTGGCTACTATATGATACGCGTGGAATTATAACAACCCGGTTCCGTCAAACTGTGGAATAAAACTCTCACTTGCGGCTTCTCCTTCCTGGAAGAAGCCGTTTTCAATGCCGATGCGCAAGGCAAACTGCATTACCCGATCGTATTCTTCAGCTGTAACCTTGCGGTTTAATTCCGGTATATGTGTCACATGGGGCAGCGGCGTATATTGATTCATGATGCTGATATAAATATCATTGCCATAAGTCTCATGAAGATACCGTAGAATTTTTTTGGAATCTTTAGTTTGCCCTGGAAGAAGCAGATGTCGAACGATCACACCACGTGTCATGAGGCAGGGTATTCCTTTGACCGGAGCAGACATGTCGTTTCGACACCCGGAATTTTCCGGGTGCTCGCAATATTGCTGCATAAAAACAGGGTGTCCCACTTGTCGAAACATTTCCCCAATAGCCTCGGTTGCCACTGCAAAATAATCCGCCGCATGGGAATATAATCCAGACAATGCAGAGGAATAATACTTTAGATCCGGAAGATACACATCCACCAGGCCATCCAACATTTTCAAGGTTTCTACAGATTCATAACTGCCGGTGTTATATACTATAGGCACGTTTAAGCCTCGAGCTTTGGCCCATTCCAGTGCTATACACACCTGAGGCACGAAATGACCGGCTGTTACCAGATTCACATTGTGGGCACCCTGTTCCTGCAGCGACAGGAAGATTTCTCCCAAAGTCTCTGTTGAAATCTTACTTCCGGCTTTCCCCACAGCGATGCTGTGATTTTGACAGAAAGTACATTTCACATTACAGCCGGAGAAAAAGACAGTCCCGGATCCTCCGGTACCAGAGATACAGGGCTCCTCCCACATATGCAGAGATGCTCTGGCGGCAGTCAAATCTGCCGTCTGCCCGCAGTAGCCTGTCTGCCCTGCCAGGCGGTTCACATGGCATTTTCTTGGGCAAAGCGTACAGTCTGTCATAAGCTTTGCAGATAAGTCCTGATAATTCTCCATACGAAACCATCTCCATTCTTTCTAAAATACAAAGGCCGTACACGCCGGACCCGGCCACAACTCCATCCGGCACCCTTACGGCACATGAAAGGTTCTACTTAGTGCTGCTTTGTTCCCAACCTGACACGGTTCGTAGATTTTCATTGCGTAAGACCAAACTTCATCATTGCGACCGGGTGACCCGGACGATGTACGGCTTTATTATTGTATCGGTTTTATGCATTTATGTCAAGTGTAAATTGCAGATTCGGTAGGAAAAATGTGTTTACAGATTTAACTTGCCATTTATAACAGTCAATGTTAAAATGAGTATAGCAATAGACAGATGTAATATTGACAGGATGAAATATGCGAAAACGATATTACTTTATGGAGGATCATATATGAACAAAAACGCTTTCAGACAATTATCTTACGGAGTATATGTAGTCAGCACCTGGGATAAGGGAAGAGCTACAGGCTGCACAGCCAACAGTGCCATGCAGATCACATCTGATCCCGCTACCATAGCGATCAGTATCAATCATGACAACTATACCAATCAGTGCATCCAGGAATCCGGTAAATTCGCGATTTCCATTCTGGGGGAGAATTCCGACCCGGGAATCATCGGTACCTTCGGATTTAAGAGCGGCCGTGACCACAATAAGTTTGATGAGGTAGAGAGCCTGATCAAGGGTTACATGCCGGTGGTGGCTGATGCCTGTGCCTATATTGTGTGTGATGTGATTGATAAAATGGAGACTTCTACTCATACCGTATTCTTGGGTCAGGTGACAGATGCGGATGTGCTGAAGAAAGATGATGCCATGACCTATGCTTATTATCACAATGTGATCAAGGGCAAGAGTCCCAAGAATGCACCTACCTATATCGCGGAAGAACAGCCAGCTGCTTCTGAGGCAAAATATGTCTGCGGCGTGTGTGGTTACGTGTATGAGGGTGAGATTCCTTTTGAAGAGTTACCTGAGGATTATAAGTGTCCTGTGTGTAAACAGCCGAAGTCAGTGTTTGTGAAGAAGTAGATGCAGCAGGAATAAGTAATAAGAATAAGTAACAAGGTGTCCGGAAGTTTAAAAATCGGGACACCTTGTGTTTTTTCATTATTTAATTAATTGAAATGTTTTACGCTTTTGTCGTCTCATTTGACAGTTGAATTTCCGGAGACTTATGGGGATCCTGGGAACTACGCAATTCCTTCTCGGCCTTGTTGCGCAGGCGCAGCTCCGTAAAGAAAAGCTTCAGCATATCACTGCACTCTTGCTCCAGAATTCCTCTGGAAACAATGACTTGATGGTTGAATTCGGGCATTTCCAGTATGTTCAGTATGGAGCCTGCGCAACCGGCTTTGGGATTCATGCAGCCCATGACTACTTCAGGGATTCTGGCCTGTACGATGGCTCCGGCACACATTTGGCAGGGTTCCAGCGTTACGTATAGGGTACACTCCTCCAGACGCCAGTCACCGATGACCTTGCTGGCTTTGTTGATGGCGGTGATCTCCGCGTGGGCCAGTGTGTTTTTGTCTGTATTGCGGCGATTGTAGCCTCTTCCGATGATCTTGCCTTCGTGCACAATGACACAGCCGATGGGGACTTCACCCAGTGTATAGGCTTTTTTGGCCTGGTTTAGAGCTTCCTTCATATATTTTTCTTGAATGCTTGTAATGACTGCCATGTAAATTGCAACCTTTCATGCGTGTTTTATTGAACTGTATCACAGAGGCGATGCTATACGTCATTCCCGCTTTCTTTCCCTTGCAAAGCATCTACGGCATTTTGTAAGGTGGTCCGGGCAATGGCGCTGAGGGCCTCGACTGTAAAGAATCCCTGGTGAGAGGTGATCATTACGTTGGGGAAGGACAGAAGTCTTGCAGTTGTGGAATGTTCCAGAATTTCATCTGAGCGGTCCTCAAACACATTGTGTGTCTCTTCCTCGTACACATCCAGTCCTACCCCGGCGAATTTGTGCATGCGAATGCCTTCGATCAGGTCGTCGGTCTTCACCAGTGCCCCTCTGGAAGTATTGACCAGAATTACCCCGTCCTTCATCTTGCGGATGGTGTCGATGTTGATCATATGGTAAGTAGTGTCCATAAGAGGGCAGTGCAGGGAGATTAAGTCACTCACAGCCAATAGTTCTTCCAGGCTTACATAGGTGACGAAGTCCTTTAAGGACGGGTTTTCATAGACATCGTAAGCAATGACCTTCATGCCCAACCCATGGCAGATTCGACACATGGCAGTACCAATTTTGCCGGTACCGATGATGCCGGCTGTTTTTTGATAAAAGTTAAATCCCATAAGTCCGCTCAAGCTGAAATCGTTTTCGCGTACCTTGTTATAGGCCTTATAAAGGCGGCGGTTACAGGCCAATGCCAGCGCCATGGCATGCTCGGCTACTGCTTCGGGAGAATATCCGGGTACACGCATAATGCGGATGCCCAGTTGTCTGGCTTTCTCCAGGTCTACATTGTTGAAACCGGCGCTTCTAAGGAGCACGAGGCGGATGCCTTTGTCGTGGAGGATCTCAAGTGTGTCGGCTCCCACGTCAGAGCTTACAAAAGCGCAGACAGCATCAAAGCCTTCTGCCAGAGGAGCTGTCTTGGGGACCAGGTCGGTTTTCAGGTAATCGATTTCTATTTCAGGATAGTTGGCGGATTCTTTTTCAAAAGAATTCTTATCGTAGCTTTTGGTGTCGTAAAACAGGATTTTCATAATTAGTCTCCATTCTAAAACATTCAATAAAAGTAGTTTTCCATATTATATATATTTTATTCCACGCGTATGGTAAAAGTAGTCTGTATTGCAAAAATTAGCACCTTAGATAAAACCTAAGGTGCTTTAACGGAGATGGAGGGATTTGAACCCTCGCGCCGGAGGCCGACCTACCGCATTTCGAGTGCGGACCCTTCAACCACTTGGGTACATCTCCAAATTTTCAATATGCAACACAGTTATTTTATAGTACTTTTCTATTTTTGGCAACCCCCACAGAAGAAAAAATTAAAAATTTTCAAATCTAAGTTGTGTGATTGGGCAGAATGGATTATAATGATAAGAAGAAAGTTGTGCATGTGGGAGATTCCGACAGTATAAAAGGGAGCAGGCCACATGACACAGCAAGGCAGTAACAGCAGATTGGAGGAACAGGTATGAAGAGAATCGGCATGTTGACCAGTGGCGGCGATTGTCAGGCGTTGAATGCAGCCATGAGAGGTGTAGTCAAGACTTTGGCAAACAGTGATGAGAAAGTAGAGATTTACGGGTTCCTTGACGGATACAAAGGGCTGATCTACAGTAAGTTCTGTATGTTGACCAGTTCAGATTTTTCAGGCATTCTGACCAAAGGTGGAACGATCTTAGGCACATCAAGGACTCCATTTAAGACCATTCGTGAGCCGGATGAGAACGGACTTGATAAGGTGGAAGCTATGAAGCAGACGTATTACAAGCTGCAGTTGGATTGTCTGGTGATCTTAGGCGGTAATGGTACCCACAAGACGGCCAATCTGCTTAGACAGGAAGGCTTGAATGTGGTAACGCTGCCTAAAACCATTGACAATGATCTGTGGGGAACGGATATGACCTTTGGTTTCCAGAGTGCAGTGAATATCGCTACCGATGCCATTGACTGTATCCACACCACTGCGGCTTCCCATGGGCGTGTGTTTATTGTAGAGGTGATGGGACATAAGGTAGGGTGGCTGACGCTGAATGCCGGAATGGCCAGTGGTGCGGATATTATCCTGATTCCCGAGATTCCTTACGATATTGAGAAAGTAGTGGATAAGATTGAAGAGAGAGATAAGAATGGAAGTCGTTTTACCATTATTGCAGTGGCAGAAGGTGCGATTTCCAAGCAGGATGCTAAGCTTTCTAAGAAGGATTACAAGAAGAAAAAGGAAGATTCCCCTTATCCTTCCGTATCTTATGAAGTGGCAGCTGAGATTCAGGAACGGACAGGCCGAGAGGTTCGGGTGACGGTTCCGGGACATATGCAGAGAGGTGGAAGCCCCTGTCCGTATGACCGTGTATTCGCAAGCCGGCTTGGTTCGGAAGCCGGAAAAATGATACTGGACGGAAAGTATGGTTTTATGGTAGGATATAAGAATCGGGAGATTGTCAGAGTGCCTTTGGAGGACGTGGCGGGTAAGTTAAAGACAGTGGATCCGGATGCTACGATCGTAAAAGAGGCCAAGCTGTTAGGTATCTGCTTCGGAGATTAAGGAATGTGAGGAATTGGTGTTATGTCATATACAGCGCTATACCGTAAGTTCAGACCGGATACTTTCGCAGATGTGAAGGGACAGGATCATATTGTGACTACGCTTAAGAACCAGATCCGGGCGGACCGTATCGGCCATGCGTATTTGTTTACCGGTACCAGAGGAACCGGTAAGACCACGGTAGCCAAGATCTTTGCCAGGGCGGTGAATTGTGAAAAACCCACGGAGGATGGACCTTGCGGTTCCTGTCGTATCTGCAGAGCCATTGCGGCGGGAGCCAGCATGAATGTGATTGAGATCGACGCGGCGTCCAATAATGGTGTGGACAATATCAGAGAGATCGTGGATGAGGTGTCTTATTCCCCGCCAGAAGGAAAGTATAAGGTCTATATTATTGACGAGGTGCATATGTTGTCTATTGGGGCATTCAATGCGCTGTTGAAGACCTTGGAGGAGCCACCGTCTTATGTGATCTTTATCCTGGCTACTACGGAGGTGCACAAGCTTCCCATCACCATACTTTCCAGGTGTCAGAGATATGATTTTAAGAGAATCTCTATTGAGACCATTACCGGTCGGATGCAGGAGCTGATTGCTGCAGAGCAGGTGCAGGTGGAGGATAAGGCGCTGCGTTATATTGCCAAGACAGCGGATGGTTCTATGCGTGATGCCTTAAGTCTGTTGGATCAATGTATTGCTTTTCATCTGGGGCGGGAGCTTACTTATGATAAGGTACTGGATGTGCTGGGAGCTGTGGATACGGAAGTGTTCAGCAGGTTGCTTCGTTATGTGCTGGAGAGGAATGTGCTCGGCTGTGTGTCGCTGTTGGAAGAGATTGTGATGCAAGGGCGGGAGCTTAGTCAGTTTGTGACGGATTTTACCTGGTATCTGCGGAATCTGATGTTGGTACGCTCCTCAGACGATCTGGAGGATGTGATCGATATGTCCTCAGATAATCTGGCAAGGTTGAAGGAAGAGGCGCAGCTGATCGAGACAGAGCAAATTATCCGTTATATCCGCATTTTCAGTGAACTGTCCGGGCAGATCAAGTATGCATCCCAGAAACGTATCCTGGTGGAAATTGCATTGATCAAGCTTTGTAAGCCTGCCATGGAGACTACACAGGAGGCTCTGTTAGACCGGGTGCGGGAAGTGGAAGAGAAGCTTGAGAATGGCGTGATTGTGGCTGGGGAAGGCGGGTATGCGCAAGGTGCGTATGGTATCGAAGCAGGTCCCGGCTACGCTTGCGGAGATGGTGCGTCCGTTGGTGGTCAGAAGGCTCCGCTGCCCAAAGCGATCCCCGATGATATTAGGAAGATCGTAACCAAATGGCCGTCTATCGTGGGCAATGCGGACAATCCCATGAAGCAATATTTAAAGACTGCCAAGCTCAGTCTGGGAACTGACAACAGGCTTCTGATGGTCTTAGAGGATGGGCTTACCAGCGATTATTTTACCCAACATCCGGAGAATAAAGAGATGCTTGAAAGGATGCTTTCCGATTTTTCAGGCAAAGAAGTGGAGGTCACCATTCAGACTGTGACCACCAGGCAGGAATTTGAACAGAATTATGTTGATCTTTCACAGGTCATTCATATGGAAATAGAAGAGGAGGATTAAACCAATGGCAAAACGTGGTGGATATCCGGGCGGTATGATGCCCGGCAATATGAACAATTTAATGAAACAGGCGCAGAGAATGCAGCGCCAGATGGAGGAAGGACAGAAGGAGCTGGAGACCAAAGAGTTTACTGCCGCAGCAGGCGGCGGGGCAGTGGAAGTGACTGTCAGCGGCAAGAAGGAAGTAGTACGTGTGAAATTATCCGAAGAGGTGGTAGATCCTGAGGATATCGAGATGCTGCAGGACTTGATCGTAGCTGCCACTAACGAGGCACTGCGCAAGGCAGAAGAAGCAAGCTCTGCACTGATGGGCAAGATGACAGGTGGTCTGGGAGGAGGATTTCCCTTCTAATGGAGCTGTACAGCGGACACATCAATAAATTAATAGAGGAACTGGCAGCTTTGCCCGGCATAGGTAATAAGTCGGCCCAGCGGCTGGCTTTTCATCTGATCAATATGCCCCAGGACAAAGTTAACCGCCTGGCCAATGTGATGATGGAGTCCAAGGCCAATGTACGTTACTGTAGTCAATGTTTTACCTTAACAGACAAGGAAGTGTGCCCTGTCTGTGCCAATGGCAATCGTGATCATAAGATGATCATGGTGGTGGAAAATACAAGGGATCTGGCAGCTTATGAGAAAACCGGTAAATACGAAGGTGTATATCATGTGCTGCACGGAGCCATATCCCCCATGCTGGGAATCGGCCCGGGAGACATTAAGCTTAAAGAGCTGATCGAACGGCTGAAGGAAGATGTGGAAGAAGTGATCATTGCCACCAATTCCAGTCTGGAAGGGGAAACTACTGCCATGTATATCAGTAAGCTTATTAAGCCCACAGGGGTGAAAGTCACCAGGATCGCCAGCGGAGTTCCCGTAGGCGGAGATTTGGAATATATCGATGAGGTCACTTTGCTCCGTGCTTTGGACGGCAGAGTGGAGTTATAAAGTCTTTTGCGAAATCCGTCGAAAGATTCTGTTCTTTTCACGACAAAGTATGCTAAAATACCTCGCGCACCGGTGTTATATTGAATAAAACGGTGTGGGAGGTATTTATATATGGATTTACCCAAAAATATTACACAAATCGGAGAATCAGATCAGCGCTGCAAAATATATGTAGAAGATTATGTGATCTCTTATATCAAGCAAATGAACAGACAAGCCGACAATCGCAATGTGGCTGTGGCGCTGTATGGGATACGCAAAGAGGAAAACGATGTGTCGTATGTGTTCTTCTATGGAGCAGGCAAGGTGCATTCCATTCAGAAAGAGGTGCGCCATTTGTCTCAGGCACAGAATCAGGAGATTGAGAAACTAAGGAAAAGATATTTTGCCCAGTACCAGTTTCTGGGTTACCGGATGCTGGACGGAGAAATGGTAGAAGGCTTCCACATCTGTGAGCAGGGGACATGCAGGTACATAAACGGTTATGCCTGTTTTTATGAAAAAAATGATGTGATGCTGGCTTATATGCTGGATTCCCGCAAAGAAGAGGTACCTCCTGAGAGTGTGGTTCAGGAGAAGTACGATAGGGTAAGACAACGGCAGGAGGAACGGCGGGCGCAGTACAGAGGAAATATGGCGGCCAGTGGAGAAAATGGGAAAAAGACAGTGTTCTCCAGTCTTAGCGAGCAGAAAGAAACACAGGTGAATGCACAGAACACCGAGGTGGGGCAAACTTCTGCAGCAAATGAGAGAAGTGCCCACAGACAGGGGCGTGTGGTACAGTACAGAAGACAATCAGCTTCCAATAAAATGGTGAAGAACACCAGCAGTACTTTGAAAATGATGAGGGTGGCTGTAGTGGGAATGTTTCTTTTGCTATGTGTATTGGGAATCACCACACTAAGTGGCGCCTATACCATGGAGGATATTCAGACGGCGGCCAGAAAATTGATCACAGAGTTCACGGAGCAGAAGATACCAGATGCAGAATCGGAAAAAGAAGGAACCGGGCAGGTAAACACCTTGGTGGCAGAGGATAAGTTGACAGAAGCCATCAGACAGGAGAATGCTGCCGGACAAAGGCCCGAGCAATCCGATGTGACCGAAACATCAGAATCCCAATCCGCAGAAAACGAGCAGCCCCCTGTCTTAGAACAGACTTCCGACACGCAGCAGTCTCCTGTTCCCGAACAAGATACAGATACAGTACAAGCAGATAAACCGGAAAAAGCCACAGAGCAGGAAAGTACATCCACAGGTGAACAACCCGGTAGTACACAAGAACCTGTGCAACAAACTTCAGCCCCGGTACCCTACACAATCCAAAAAGGTGACACCCTCACCGCCATCAGCGTCCGAATCTACGGAACAGATGCCAAAGTCAAAGATATATGCGAACTCAACAACATCAAAAATCCTGATGATATACGGTTTGGACAAAAAATTTTACTTCCCTAAGGTGGGGAATGGTGGTATAATGTGCGTACAGGACATAACT
>JAFYSG010000042.1 GCA_017559435.1 Lachnospiraceae bacterium | reverse complement strand
TTTGACATCTGTAAGACTGTTAGCGTTTCTTAGGGTTTGTAAATGGCAGAAATGGAAGTGTTAAAGACCATAACCACAACATGTTTGAGCGCGAAGCGCGAGTTTTGTGGTTATGGTCTTTGCCCTTAACTTCCATTTCTGCCATTTGCAAACCCTTAGAAACGCTTACTGTCTTGCAACTGCAAACTGCCCTGCAAACCGCCTGCTCATCAACCCCTGTAACTGCCAGAAGTCATGTACGCCACTCTACCACAGAACTTGCCCATGACGGCGGCACCTACTGCCAAGCCCTGGGGAGAGCTATTTATTCATCATCAATTTGACCATGGCCTGATTCAGTCCATCCACTGTCAGCTTATACATGGGGAACAGTTCTTTAATAGCAGTCTCTGCCTCACGCCACGGAGCGCGGCCGGGAGCCATTTTAGGATTGAGCCAAACCACCTTTTTATATTTTCGTTTGATCAGCTGCAGCCATTCATAGCCTGATAACCCGCCGTTTGGGCCACGGTAATTGCCGGTGGCGGAATAAAGTTCCTCCGGTGCCATGGCTGCATCTCCCACGATGATAACCTTGTAATCACTGCCCACATTGCGGAACATCCACTCTGTATCCACCCAGTCACCATTTTCACATTCCGGGGTCTTGTAAAGCTTACTGTAAATGCAATTGTGGAAATAGTAAGTCTTCACGTCTTTGTAATGATTGGACTTATGCACAGCTTGGAACAGGTCATTCAATAAGCTGCTAAAAGGGATCATGGTACCGCCGGAATCCATAAGGAGCAAAAGCTTCACGGCATTTTTTCTAGGCTTTTTCATTACAATCTGCAGACAGCCGCCGTTATTGCAGGTCTTGTCCACTGTACCTTCGATATCCAGCTCCGTCTCAGGGATGTCCAATCTGCAGGAAAATTGCCGAAGTTTTCTAAAGGCAAGCTGGAACTGTCTGTTATCTAACACTTTGTCATCTCTGAAATCTCTGTACTTTCTGGCACCTACTACAGCAAAGGCAGACTGATATCCGGTCTTGCCGCCTACCCGGACGCCTCCCACATTGCCTCCCATATTACCAAAGGAAGTCTTACCCATGGTGCCAATCCAGAAGCTGCCGCCATTATGCTCACTATCCTGATCCTTCAGACGCTGCCTGAACTTCTCTTCCACATCTTCTTTGTCAACCCGGACTTCCTCTTCCATCTTGTTCAAATGATCTCTTGCTTCCTCGTGGGCAAGCTCCATCATTTCGGACTTGTCCAGCCAGCGAAGCATTTCTGCACCCACTTCGGTCTCTTTCTGAGCGGCCTTGAAGCATTCTTCAAAGGCCATATCATATTTATCATAATCGGTTTCCCTTTTAACCAAGATCATCCTGGCCACGTAGTAAAACTGCGTCAGGGAACTGCCGCACAGGCCACTTTCCAGCGCTTCCTGCAGTGTCAGCCACTCTCCCAGCGTTACGTGCAGCCCCTTGGCTCTCAGCGTGTGAAAGAATTTTATAAACATATACTCACCGCCACTCTCATCCTGCACACATTAAAACAGGCTTCCGGAATGTTTTACAATCTCCAGATCCTCATCCTTCTTTACCACCACTCCAACAAAAGGCAGGGCTTTCTTGATCCGGTCTGCCGGGATACCGCCGAGCTGCAGTGCATTAATCCAATCGATGAGTTCAGAGGTGCTGGGTTTTTTACGAATATCACGAATGGCACGGATGTCGTAAAATACTTCCATGGCATTCTTTAAAAGGTTCTCTTCCACATCAGGATGATGTACCTTTACGATTTCTTCCATCAGCTGCTGATCAGGGAAATCAATATAATGGAAGATACAACGGCGCAGGAATGCATCCGGAAGTTCTTTCTCTGCATTGGAAGTAATGATAACAATGGGTCTTTGCTTTGCTTTGACAGTTCTCTTGGTCTCATGAATATAAAATTCCATCTGGTCCAGCTCCCACAAAAGGTCATTGGGAAATTCCAGGTCTGCCTTGTCTATCTCATCGATCAGCAGTACTACCTGCTCCTCACTGTCAAAGGCTTCGCCTAATTTACCCAGCTTGATGTATCTGGAGATATCATCTACGCCCTCTTCACCAAACTGACCATCATAGAGACGCTGAATCGTATCATAAACGTATAACCCCTCCTGGGCTTTGGTCGTTGATTTGATATTCCAGATGATCAATTTCTTTCCCAAAGAAGCAGCCACGGCTTCTGCCAGCTTGGTCTTACCGGTTCCCGGCTCTCCCTTAATGAGCAGAGGCTTCTTTAACGCGATTGCCACATTTACACTGGCCATCAATTCTTCACTTGCCACATAATCCCGGCTCCCGTGGAAGCCTGCCCCTTGGAAGCCTGCTCCATTTAATCCATTATTCTCGCCTGCCATCTTCTCCTCCATTTTCCTGTTGCGATCAAGTTCATACCATTCGGCCGGACTATTCATCCCAGCCCATGATCTCCATCTTTTTATCACGAAGCATCAGATCCTTCACCGCCTGATCCGCAGCCTTGCCTTCAAACAATACTTCATTCACCTGCTCGATGATAGGCAGCTGCACTTGATATTTACGGGCCAGAGCCATAGCTGCTTTGGCAGAATATACACCCTCTACTACCATCTTCACTTCCTTCATGGCATCTTCCATGGTATATCCCTGGCCGATCAAAACGCCTGCTCGACGATTTCGGGAATGTACACTGGCGCAGGTTACGATCAGATCACCGATTCCCGTCAGACCACAGAAAGTCTCAAACTTTCCTCCCATAGCAGTTCCCAGACGGGCAATTTCTGTAATTCCTCTGGTGATCAGTGCAGCCTTGGTATTATCTCCATATCCCAGTCCATCAGCGATTCCGGCAGCCAGTGCCACCACATTTTTTAAGGAACCGCCAAGCTCAATACCCAAAATATCCGGACTAATATAGACACGGAACACTTCACTCATGAAAATATTCTGAATCCACTCTGCCGTTGCTTTCTTCTT
Organism: Lachnospiraceae bacterium; assembly: GCA_017559435.1. Lineage (GTDB taxonomy): Bacteria > Bacillota > Clostridia > Lachnospirales > Lachnospiraceae > Acetatifactor. The sequence goes on along the minus strand of JAFYSG010000042.1, from coordinate 3,102 downwards.
CGCACCGATCACAATGGTAGTGGGCAATCCTCTGCCAACTTCTTCTGCATGAGAGGGACCGCTCATGACAGCCACCTCTGCCTGCGGAATCTCTTCCTCTATGATCTCAGATAAGGTCATCAGTGTGGTATCTTCAATTCCTTTTGCCACATTGACAACACGTTGTCCTTCTGTGACTATATCCTTCATCCTATGGGCCGTACTTCTGGTGTAAGGACTCGCCACTGCCAATACCAGCAAATCCTTGCCTTCCACTGCCGCCTGCAGATTCGTAGTAAATACCATATCCTCAGCCAGCTTTACACCTGCCAGGGCCTTATGCTCATGGTGTTCCTTAAGATATGCTATCTCTGTCTCCAAAGCAGACCAGATACAGACTTCGTGTCCATTATTATGTAGCAGGACTGCCAAAGCACTTCCCCAACTTCCTGCCCCGATCATACCGATTTTTGCCATAATACCTCCTTAATCCACCTTATTTTTCTTAAACAAATAAGTCTTACGCTCTTCTCCCCGTAACAGTCGCCCGATATTGGTTCTGTGCTTCCAGAAAGCCATGACTGCGAGTAAGACAGTGACCAGATACATCTCATTTAAGTATGCCTGACTCATTTCAAATAATCCCAACTGTCCGCATATGACCATCTCCGCCACAAGTCCCACATAGACCAACAAAGATCCCAGTGAAACATAGTGAGTCAGTATAAATGTACCAAAAAACAAGATGAGCATCATAGGAATAAACACCGGATGCAGGGATATGATCAATCCCGCGGTAGCCGCAATTCCCTTTCCGCCCTTAAATTTCATATAAAAGGGAAAATTATGTCCCAAAATAGCGCCGGCAGCTGTATAAACACACAGCAGAAACATCATCTCAGGGTGTGCCTTACCAAACAGTGCCCTTGCCACTAAAACTGCCAGAATACATTTCACGCAATCTCCCACTAAGACAATCAGCCCTGCCTTTGTTCCCAACACACGCAATGTATTGGTGGTTCCGGCATTCCCACTTCCATGCTCACGGATATCAATTCCTTTTGACTTCCCATAAAAATACCCTGTCTGAAACAAGCCGAACACATAGCCTATGACTACACAAATGACACGTTCCATTATTGTTCATTTTCCTTTCTTTCTCTGATAATGAATCTCAGAGGTGTTCCTTTAAATCCAAAGGTCTCCCGGATCTGATTCTCAATATATCTGGTATATGAGAAATGCATCAATTCCTTGTCATTTACAAAGATTACAAAAGTAGGGGGCTTCACGGATACCTGAGTAATATAATACAGGCGCAGTCTCTTACCCTTATCGGAAGGAGGCTGCTGCATGGCCACTGCTTCAGACATGATCTCATTCAGTACTCCGGTAGAAACTCTCATGGCATGGTTTTCGCTGACCATGTCGATGGTCTCAAACAGCTTTGGCAGACGCTGTCCGGTTTTTGCTGAGATAAATAACATCTCAGCATAAGGCATATATGCCAGAGTATCACGAACCTTTTCCGTAAAACGGTAAATAGTTTTATCATCCTTCTCCACTGCATCCCACTTATTGACTGCGATCACAACCGCTTTTCCTCTCTCATGGGCGATACCTGCGATCTTGGCATCCTGCTCTGTTACACCTTCTGATGCATCGATGACCATCACTACCACATCTGCACGCTCCACCGCACTGACAGTCCTGACGATCATATATCTTTCCAGATCTTCTTTGATCTTATTCTTACGGCGAAGTCCTGCGGTATCGATAAACACATATTCCTTGCCATTATATGTGATCTCTGTATCCACCGCGTCTCTGGTGGTTCCGGCAATATCAGATACGATCAGCCGATCTTCCCCAAGCAGCTTATTGATGATGGAAGATTTGCCCACGTTGGGTTTCCCTACGATGGCCACTCTGGTGCGGTCATCCTCTTCCTCTTCTATCTCACTCTTATCAAAATGGGAGGTTACTACCTCCAGCATATCACCGATACCCAGGCGGTTCACAGCTGAAATAGGATATGGATCACCGATGCCCAGATTGTAAAACTCATAGACATCCGCCATATACTTCTCAAAACTGTCCACCTTGTTCACCACCAGCACCACCGGCTTCTGAGAACGGCGCATCATATCCGCCACCTTAGAATCTGCATCCACCAGTCCCTGTCTCACATCTACCAGGAAAATGATCACATCTGCTGTTTCCATTGCGATCTCAGCCTGCCTGCGCATCTGTGATAAAATGATATCGTTACTGTCAGGCTCTATACCACCCGTATCAATCAATGTAAAAGACATGTCCAGCCAGTTCACATCAGCATAGATCCTGTCTCTGGTGATACCAGGTGTATCTTTTACGATAGAAATATTTTCACCTGCCAATACATTAAACAGCGTGGATTTTCCTACATTAGGTCTTCCTACCACTGCCACGATGGGCTTGGATTTTCTTTTTGCCATATATAACCTCCATGTCAACTTTTCTCTTTTTTCAGCAATCATACACTCCATCCTGACCACTTGTCAGAACAGAATGAACAAAGTCATACCCGCTTGATTTTACAATATTAATCGGCACTTGTAAAGCCTTTTCCAAATCTTCAATGGTAATATCATCCAAAAAATAGTTTTCACCGCTTCGAAGTACATTCTGGGGCAGCAATAATCTGCTTCCCAGCTTCTGCCCGGTCAGCTGCGCCTTAAGATCCTGTCCCGTCAAAAGCCCTGATACCGTAATATGTTTTCCAAAAAATTCATTGTTTATAGGATACACATAGATGCTAAGCCATGGAAATGCCTCTTCCATCCTCTTCGCCATCCGACTGATATAAGGATAGGCCAAAAGCCCCGTAGCCATGGACAACTCACAGTGCTCCTGCCCTCTGCTTTCCTGTCCACTCACCGCCTCCGCAAATGCCTCCTCAAATTCCTGCTGTAACAGCCTGAGCATCCCCACACCATTCTCCAACTGAAGATACCCATCATACCGCTCTTCCTTAGGAAGTTCCATTCCCGCCAGGATATACCACTCATCACTTGCATGCACAAAATGAGTCCCATGCTTTGTAAAACACTCATCCTGAAACCTATGGATCAGCTCTATCAC
>JAFYSG010000041.1 GCA_017559435.1 Lachnospiraceae bacterium | reverse complement strand
CTTTTTCCAACTCTTAGAATTTCTTACATTATCTCAACTGCAAAATCCCCAGCACTTCTCCTGTGCCCCGGCCCCAATATCCTGACTCTTGTGCGACTCCTGCGCCTCCTAACCTTAGTCAAAGTAGTTGAGGGCGTACACAAACCTTTCAGCCACCAGTTTTCGCCCTTCCACATTCAAGTGCAGATGATCAGTCAGGTACTGTGCAGCATTATCTTCGTGAATGGTCCCGTACAGATTATCCACAAAAGTAACACTACGGTCGTAAGCGTATCCAAACTGCTTGATCACATAGGTGGAGAGTACATCCTGTCCATAACGGTACTTGTCACTGCTGACATACTCACCTTCTTCATTAATAGCAAAAGCGTAAGTGGGAGACATCACAATGATACGGATATGCGGATAGGTCTCCTTGATCAGATCAATACCTGCACACATATTTCCGGTAAATTGCTGGATGTCTGTATCGTTTTGGTCACTGTACATATTATGTCCGGCCAGATAATCGTTGCCATCATACATCAATACGATCACATCGACGGTGTTGAAGTCGATATCCATCAATGTCTCATAAGCTTCCAAGCCATCTTCCGGCATATTGTCTCCCAGAGTATGAAAAATGTCCTGATATACAAAATCATTATTGCGCAGGCAAAAAGCAGTGGTGAGCCAGTAGAAGTTGAAAGCATCCATAGGTGCGATATCTGCACTTAAGGTGGCACCGTCGGCAGCCAGATAAGAAGAGCCCACAGAGCAGTTGATCACTGTTGCACCGGTCATATCTTCAATGATATTGGCAAGGCTGTCCTTGGAATCTCTGTCGTCAGCAAAAGGTGCGTTGCCGAATGCTACGATGGTAGTCTTCCCATCGTCTGTTACTGTCACACCTTCCTGAGGGATCAGCGGCATGATGCTGTCCAGAACCTCCAGAGAGAATTCACTTTCATAATCGCTGAGATTCTTTTTGGTGCCAAAATTCAGAACACGCCAGAATACCAGGCCAAGTATGATACAGATGATCAGTGCAAAGCCAATATGGATCAGTGCAGAAGGAAATCTGCGTTTAGGGGAATCGGCTTCCAAGGAATCATCCTCCAAAGAATCATCCTCAAAGGAATCCTTCTCAATAGAGCTGTCTTCAAAAGAAATATCTTCGGTCCTATCTTCTTCAATGGACTCCGGATTCATAAGGTCTAAGTCAATAATATCCAGCTCCGGTATGTTAGGTGTGTTGTTATTAACATGATTCTTGTTCTTCATATGTCCTCACTTTTCTATAAATATGTTAAAATGTCAAATGTTACTTTTGCTTCTGGTATTTATCTCTATTTTACTATTATATGGCAGATATGTCCACAATATTAGAAATATTTAAGAAATTCTGAATAATTTTTTTACCTCTTGAAGAGAACTATGTGGAATGTTATAATGTTACATAATTGTTAACCGAAGATTCATTTTAGGAAGGATAGATACAATGAAGAAAATATTCAATCATAGAAAACGGTCTTATGAAAATGAATTTGTCTATGATGAGTGGGAGGAATTTGCGCAGGATTTAGAAATGAATGATCAGGATTTTATAGAACCTGAAGGAGAAGGCGGCGGATACATAGAAACAGAGGATGTTATATATGACGAAGATGCTGTATATGACGAAGATGTTGTATATGACGAAGATGTTGTGTATGATGATGACGAAGATGTTGTGTATGAAGAAGAAGTTGTATATGATGAAGACGTTATATATGAGGGGGATGTCGTATATGAGGATGATGTCATATATGAGGATGATGTTATATATGACGAGGATGATTTGTATGTAGAAGAGCCGGAAGACTGGTTGTATGAAGAAGAGAAAACACCAATTGTACCAATTCTAAGAAAGAAGAGAGATTCCCGTAAGGCTCAGCATAAACTGGGGCTGATGGATGGTGTCATCATATTTACCGGTGTAGCAGCATTGTTCATAGCATTGATAGCAGGAATCAGGTATTCCAATGAAAGGGTCATCCACAAGCAGGTAGAGAGTTTTGTGGCTGTAGGAAGCCAGCTTGCGGATATTAAACTGCCGGGACAGGCAGGGCTGCTTGCGGTGGCAGATGAAGAGGCTGCCAAGAAGGCGGCGGCAGAAGCCCTTGCCAAGCAAGAGGAAGAGAAAAATAAGGAATACAATGAGCAGGACTATAAGAACATGGTCACAGTGGCTCTGAGTATGTCTTCTATCCAGAAGGATCTGAAGATTAAATTTGTTAATAAAGAAACAGACAAGCTCATATCTAATGTACCGTTTGTAGTGACGGTAACAGACCCCAATGGACAAACCTCAACGTGGACAGATGATGACATGGATGGTATCATTTATAAGACCAAGCTGTCCTCAGGTACCTATAAGGTAGCAGGCATAGAGTTCACAAACAAAAAATACAAGGATTATTATATCCCTACTACACCCAAAAGTGTAGAGGTCAAGGAGGATATCGAGTATAAGAAGGTAGATGTCAAGAATGAGATCAAGACAGAAGCCGAAGTCAATGTAACCAAAGAAGATACGAAAAAGAATGAGACACAGGTGGAGGAAAAACTGGACAATACTGTTGATTGGGTGGAGAGTACCACGAAACCGATGAGCTTTAAAGAAGTAGACAAAACCGTGATCGTAAATCCCTTGACTGTAGCTTATACGGGAAGTTTTCAGAGACTGGCTCAGCTGGTGGCACCTTCTTACAGCATCAGTGAAGAGAGTAAGCATCTGAATGCCGGCGAGACCTTTACATTGAAAGCCGTTGTAGCAGGTGTAAATCTGACCCAAATAGTTTGGACCAGCAGTAATCCGGAGATAGTACAAGTAGTGCCTGTAGAGGGCAAAGCAGATGAAGCAATTGTGACGGCTCTGGGAGCGGGTACAGCTACTGTTTCCTATGCAGTCAACGGAACAAGCGTCAGTGGAGGTGATGTGATCACCAATCAAGGAGTAGCTTGTACGGTAACAGTGACAGCTCTTTCAAAAGGAACTGTGGTAACGGATAAAGCAGAAATTACTGTTGTCAAAGAAAAAAATGTAACTGCAAAAGCTACGGCAGCAGCCTTTGTTGAAGGCAAAGAATTAGAATATCAAGCAGTTTCCAATAGGCCGGAAATTGCTGTGGTAACTTGTGATGCCCAGGGCAATCTTGTGATCACCGGTGTGTCCAATGGAGAAGCCGAGATCACGGTCAGTGTGAATTATAAAGGTGTTGCCCAGCAAAATGCAGCGGCAACTTTGGCAACCACTATGATAAAAGTCAGGGTAGTGGATCAGCCGGTCCTGACATTTGACAAGACCTCAGCAACAGCATATATCAACACGCCCCTGGTACTGAAAGCTACACTTACCAATGCGCCGGAGGATGCAGTGATCACGGCACAATCTTCCGATATGAATGTGGCAACAGTGACTGTAACCGGAAAAGAAATTACTGTCACCGGTCTTAATATGGGAAGTACTACCGTGACTGCAAAATATGTGCTGAATGACCAGGAAATCATGGCAGTCTGCACAGTGACTGTGAAACAGGATCCCAAATTGGATACAGCCACAAGGCTGAAAGACTTTAACGACAACCTGATTTACGTGCAGGAGGATGGTGTTTACAGAGAAGCGGTATATGCTGACTATTATACTGCGGAAAAATTCTATGTAAAAGCGGATGTGTCCTACACAGGGTGGCAAACCATAGATGGTAAGGTTTATTACTTTGATGCGGCAGGTAAAAAAGTCACAGGTGCCCAGATCATCCAAGGAGCCCAATATAATTTTGATGAAAGTGGTGTGTTATACACCGGTTCCGGTGTCAGAGGTATTGACGTATCCAAGTGGAATGGTAACATTAACTGGCAAGCAGTGAAGAATTCCGGTATCGAATATGTGATCATTCGCTGCGGCTACAGAGGTTCTTCCCAAGGTATGCTGATCGAGGATCCTAAGTATCAGAGCAATATTAAGGGAGCTACCGAAGCAGGGCTGAAGGTGGGCGTGTATTTCTTTACACAGGCCATCAGTGAGGCAGAGGCAGTAGAAGAAGCGTCCATGGTTCTGGAACAGGTAAAGAACTATAATATCTCCTATCCTATTTTCCTGGATGTGGAGGCCAGCGGCGGCCGTGCAGACGGTATAGACAACGATACCAGAACAGCAGTGTGCAAAGCCTTCTGCCAGACCATCCAGTCTGCAGGCTATACGGCAGGTATCTATGCCAATAAGATGTGGCTGGAGACAAAGATGGATGCAAATGCATTAAGTGTTTATAAAATCTGGCTGGCTCAGTATGCAGCTGCACCTACCTATGGGGGCAGATATGATATGTGGCAGTACCAGTCTGCCGGTAAGGTCAGCGGCATCAGCGGAGATGTGGATATGAACTGGAGTTATCTGGGGTATTAATATACAGGTTCACAGAAAACATTGAAAGATAGAGTTACAACTCAGTCCACCAATCAAATACTGAGTTGTAACTTTTTGTCTGATAATGCTAAAAGAACTAGCCATAACAGGAAATATTTGTTATAATAGTTTTAATGTAGAAAAGTGGCATACTATGTCCTAATAATTGGAAGAATAAAATGATCAGTATATGGTCGAGGAAAGGATAGATGAAAATGGGTAAAATAACAGTTGAAACTTGCCAAATAGAGGGTTTGAAGGTGATCACTCCCACCGTGTTCGGAGATGCCAGAGGTTATTTCATGGAGACGTATCATTATAATGATTATAAGGCAGCAGGCATTGATGTGGAATTTGTGCAGGATAATCAGTCTGCGTCTAAAAAAGGAGTGTTGCGGGGGCTGCATTTTCAGAAGGAATTTCCCCAGGACAAGCTGGTGCGTGTGATCAAGGGCGAAGTATTTGACGTGGCAGTGGATCTGAGGAAGGATTCACCCACGTTCGGTCAGTGGTACGGCGTGTTGCTCAGTGAGGAGAATAAGAAGCAGTTCTTTATTCCTAAGAATTTTGCCCATGGATTCCTGGTGCTTTCTGATTATGCGGAGTTTTGTTATAAGTGTACGGACTTTTATCATCCCAATGATGAGGGCGGTCTGATCTATAACGATCCTGAGATTGGTGTTGAGTGGCCCATACCGGAAGGGATGGAGCTGATCATGTCAGAGAAGGATACCAAGTGGGGCGGTCTGTCTGCATATAAGGCTGAAAGAGGACTGAAGTAATGGAAATGACTAAAAAACGCGGCATACTGCTGTTTCTTGCGTTGGCAGCAGTTGTGGCTGCTATTATCATATTTCACCGCAATCCCGGAGCAGATCCACAGGAGGAACTTTGGAAGAAGATCCTTTCCTGTGGTGTGATTCTGGGCGCTTGTGTTGTGTTTATAAAATTATATGATAAATTAACAGTGCTTCCGGTGGAATTGTATCAGAGCAGACATTTGATCTGGAAGCTTGCCAAGAATGATTTTAAAAAGCGGTATGCAGGCTCTTATCTGGGGGCAGTGTGGGCCATGGCGCAGCCTGTGGTCACTGTGGCTATGTACTATGTGGTGTTTGATCTGATCATGGACAGCAGGGCCGGGGTGCTTCGGGACGGCGTGGAAGTGCCATTCGTGTTGTTTTTGACGGCGGGACTGGTTCCCTGGTTTTTCTTCAGCGAAGCTTTGACCAATGGTACCAATGCGCTGTTGGAATATAATTATCTGGTGAAGAAGGTAGTGTTTAAGATCAGTATTCTGCCCATCATTAAGATTATTGCAGCTACCTTTATTCATGCCTTCTTTGTACTGGTGATGTTGATCATTGCCGCGCTTTATGGGTATTATCCCAGTGTTTATACGATACAGCTGGTATACTACAGCTTTTGTCTGTTTGTGTTTGTTTTGGCACTTTGCTATACCACCTGTGCTGTGGTGGTATTTTTCAAGGATCTTTCTCAGATCATCAATATCGTTCTGCAGATCGGCATGTGGGCCACCCCTATTTTGTGGAATATGGAAGGACTTGGTGACACATGGCGGTTTATTGTGAAACTGAATCCTCTGGTGTATGTGGTAAATGGGTATCGCAGTGCCATTTATGAGCAGGAATGGTTCTTTAGGGACTTTTTCTCTACCATGTACTTCTGGATCGTGACCGTGGTGCTGTTTGGTTTCGGTGCACTGGTGTTTAAGCGATTGAAGGTGCATTTTGCAGACGTACTATAAGACAGGAGATGTAAAATGGATGATAAGACACTGGCCATAGATGTCAGGGATGTGAAAAAAATTTATAAATTATACGATAAGCCTTCCGATCGAATGAAGGAGGCTTTTGGTCTGAAAAAAAAGCACAAGACAAAACTTCATTATGCCTTAAACGGTGTAAATATGCAGATTCGTCAGGGAGAGACGGTAGGAATCATCGGAACCAACGGTTCCGGTAAGTCTACGATCTTAAAAATCATCACTGGTGTACTAAATCCCACAGAGGGCGAGGTTGAGGTAAACGGTAGGATTTCTGCACTGTTAGAGCTGGGTGCCGGATTTAATATGGAGTATAACGGTATTGAGAATGTGTACCTGAACGGAACCATGATGGGCTTTTCCGAGAAAGAGATTGATGAGAAGCTGCCGGAGATTCTGGAGTTTGCAGATATCGGAGATTATGTGACACAGCCGGTGAAGACTTATTCCAGTGGTATGTTTGTACGACTGGCTTTTGCAGTGGCCATCAATATTGAACCGGAGATTCTGATCGTGGATGAGGCGCTGAGTGTGGGAGACGTGTTTTTCCAGGCGAAGTGTTATCATAAATTTGAAGAATTTAAGAAAATGGGTAAGACCATTGTATTTGTAAGTCATGATCTGAGCAGTATCAGTAAATATTGTGACAGGGTATTTTTGTTAAATAAGGGAAATCTTCTGGGAGAGGGCAGTCCTAAAGAGATGATCGATGCATACAAGCGCGTGCTGGTAGGGCAGTATGAGGTGCCTGATCAGAAAGAAGAAGGGGAATCTGTGCAGGATGAAAGCCAGAATCCTCATTTGCTGGAATATGGTGATAAGAAGGCGCAGATCGAAGAATTTTATCTGACCGATGACCGCAATGTGAGAACCACGGCGGTGGTCAAGGGAACGGAATTTACCATTCATATGAAGGTGCGTATCAATGAGCATATTCCGGCGCCCATCTTTGCTTTTTCCATGAAGAATATTATGGGCACAGAAATCACAGGTACCAATAGCATGATAGAAAAGGCGTATCTTGAAAGCGTAGAGCCGGGTCAGGTGAAAGAAGTGACTTTTACCCAGAAAATGAGCCTGCAGGGAGGAGAGTATCTGCTGTCTTTGGGCGTGACCGGGTTCAATAAGGATGTGTTTGAGGTGTATCATCGTCTGTATGATGTGTTAAACATTACGGTGGTATCTGATAAGAATACGGTGGGATATTATGATATGGATTCTTGCGTGAAGGTGGCGGATGTATGACAGAGTATATTGGAAAAGTAAAATTGGATTACAGTAAATACCCCGGGCAGGATCTGTATTGTGACGGCCGGATAGAGGATGAACTGCTTCAGATCGTGAAGGACGGCGCAGATATGGATTATACACCGCTGATCAGTGAGAGGAAGCAGTGGCCCCTTTTGTATCATTTATCATCCCTTAGGGAAAATATTGTAGACTGGCTCCCCATAACCAAAGAAGACAAAGTGCTGGAGGTGGGCAGCGGGTGCGGCGCCATCACAGGAGCTTTTGCCCGTAAAGCAGGAACTGTTACATGTGTGGATCTGTCCCAAAAGAGAAGTCAGATTAATGCCTACCGTCACAGGGATTGTGACAATGTGACCATCCATGTAGGAAATTTCAAGGATATTGAGCCGGAACTTCCCGCAAATTATCATTATATCTGCTTAATTGGTGTGTTTGAATACGGGCAGGGGTATATCGGCGGTGATACACCCTATGAGGATTTTCTTAAGATCCTGATGCGTCATCTGGCACCCGGCGGAAGGATTGTGATCGCCATTGAGAATAAATATGGTATGAAATATTTTGCCGGCTGTAAAGAGGATCATCTGGGGACTTATTTTGGCGGCATTGAGAATTATGCGGATGGCGGCGGTGT
>JAFYSG010000040.1 GCA_017559435.1 Lachnospiraceae bacterium | reverse complement strand
CCCACATTTAAAGATCCATCCAATTGCTAAAGCCATCAGGGAACTTCCTGCCAAAGCTGCTACAAAAGGCTCCTCTGTCAACGCCCCTATGGGCATTAACAAATTTGTAAATGTACTGGTCAAGGTTGTGGCATAGAGCGTTGAAAGAATAAACTTCATGCCAAACTTCCAAATTCCCAGAATCAAAATCGGAATGTTGATCAGCAATATTAACGTACCCGTCTCTACTTCGATCAAACGATTTAATATAATAGACACACCGGTCACTCCACCGGGTGCCAGGGAATTGGGATCTAAGAACAAACTGATCCCAATGGCATAAATCAGGCAAGAAACCGTGATCACTGCATAATCCCGGATCTGCCTTGTCACTGTCTTTTTTTCCATCTAACGCTCCTTGCTGTGCCCTATCGCATCAGATATTGGTACGCACCACCTTGGGCATATACCCTTCTTTTTCCAGCGCACTGATGATCTGATGCTTATGCTCTGTTCCAAATGCTTCTAATGTAATTTGAAGTTCTACCGCCGCATTACGGTTGGTAGATACAAACTGATTGTGCTCCAACTTGATCACATTGCCGCTTTCTCCGGCAATCACACCCGCTACTCTACAAAGCTCTCCCGGCTTATCCGGCAAAAGTACGGATACGGTAAAGATACGGTCGCGGAAAATAAGCCCCTGCTGCACCACAGAAGACATGGTGATGATGTCCATATTGCCGCCGCTTAATATGGATACCACTCTCTTTTCTTTCACATCCAGATGTTTTAAAGCAGCCACAGTAAGCAGTCCGGAATTTTCTACAACCATCTTGTGATTTTCAACCATATCAAGGAAAGCCACTACCAGCTCATGGTCTTCGATGGTAATGATATCATCCAGATTCTCCTGAATATAGGGAAACAGCTTACTGCCGGGTGTCTTCACCGCTGTACCGTCAGCAATGGTATTTACCTTGGGCAGTGTGGTAACCTTGCCCTCCCTTAAGGATTCCTGCATACAGTTAGCGCCGGCAGGCTCTACACCGATGACCTTGATCTTAGGATTGAGCAGCTTGGTCAACGTAGAGACACCGGTAGCCAGACCGCCTCCGCCAATGGGTACCAGAATATAATCTACCAAAGGAAGTTCCTTAAAAATTTCCATGGCAATGGTTCCCTGTCCTGTGGCAACCGTCAGATCATCAAAAGGATGAATGAATGTGCAACCTCGTTCTTCGGCAAGTTCATAGGCTTTTGCACAAGCCTCATCGTACACATCACCGTGCAGTACCACCTCTGCACCGTAACTCTTGGTGCGGTTTACCTTCATTAACGGTGTTGTGGTAGGCATTACAATGGTAGCTTTTGCACCGTAACTTTTGGCTGCGTATGCCACACCCTGGGCATGGTTACCCGCAGATGCGGTGATCAGTCCCTTAGACCGATCTTCCTCTGTCAAAGTGCTCATTTTATAATAAGCGCCTCTTAATTTATAAGCTCCGGTGAATTGCATATTCTCCGGCTTTAAATAGACCCTGTTACCGGTCTGGTTGCTGAAATATTCGCTGTAGACAAGCTTTGTCTCCTGGGTGACCTTTGATACCACATCGCAGGCTTCTTCAAATTTTTCTAATGTCAACATCTTTTCATCCATATTATGTGCTTTCTCCCTGGTTTTATTCTTATGAAAACGATTCATCCGTTTTGACGCGATCAAACATCACTTTATATCGAAAAGTGCATTCACAAATTCATCTGAATTAAATTTTTGTAAATCTTCTATGGTCTCTCCCACACCAATGTACTTCACCGGTACATTTAGCTCTGACTGGATCGCCACAGCGATGCCTCCCTTGGCGGTACCGTCCATCTTGGTCAGGATAATGCCAGTAAGATGGGCCACCTCACCAAATTCTCTGGCCTGTACCAGTGCATTCTGCCCGGTAGTGCCATCCAGCACGATCAGATTCTCCCTGTGTGCATTTGGGAATTCCCTGTCTATGATACGGTTCATCTTGCGAAGCTCTTCCATCAGATTCTTCTTGTTATGAAGTCTGCCTGCGGTGTCGATCAAAAGCACATCCGTATGGCGGGCTTTCGCTGCATTCACTGCATCAAACACCACGCTTGCAGGATCTGAGCCTTCTTTCCCACCGATCATGGGTACATCTGCTCTTCTTACCCACTCTGCCAGCTGGTCTCCGGCTGCAGCACGGAAGGTATCTGCCGCTGCAATGATCACATTGCGTCCATTGTCTTTCAGCTTTCCGGCTAACTTTCCTACAGAAGTGGTCTTACCCACACCATTGACACCGATGACCATCACTACCGACTGTTCCTTCTCAAAATCATAAGCAGTCTCATCTACCTTCATCTGCTCCTTGATGCTCTCGATCAACAGTTGTTTACACTGACTGGGTTCCTTTAAGTGCTGTTCTTTCACCTGCTTTTTCAAGCGCTCCACAATAGCCGTAGTGGCATTGACACCAATATCTCCCATGATCAGAATTTCTTCCAGTTCCTCATAGAAATCATCATCTATGGCTGAAAAGCCGCTGAAAACAGAATCGATTCCTTTTACAATATTTTCTCTTGTCTTGGTCAGACCTTCTTTTAACCTGGCAAAAAAGCCTTTTTTTTCCTCACTCATGCGTCTAGCTCCTTATCGATTAAATTCACACTTACCAGTGCAGACACACCTTTCTCCTGCATGGTAATACCATACAAGCGGTCTACCTGCTCCATGGTTCCTCTTCTGTGTGTTATGACAATGAACTGTGTATTCTTGGTCAGCTTATGCAGGTACTTGGCGAATCTTCCTACGTTTGATTCATCCAGCGCCGCCTCGATCTCATCCAACAGGCAAAAAGGTGAGGGCTTTAGGTTTTGAATAGCAAACAACAGAGAGATAGCCGCCAGAGCCTTCTCTCCACCGGACAGCTGCATCATATTCTGAAGTTTCTTTCCCGGAGGCTGGGCAATAATGCGGATTCCTGCCTCCAGTATATCCTCATCTTCCATCAATTCAAGAGTACCCTTACCACCACCGAACAGCTCCTTGAACACCTTGTCAAACTCCCGGTTGATCTCAGCAAATTTCTCTGTAAACTGTTTTCGCATGGCAGTGTCAAGCTCATGAATGATGCCTTCCAGTGTCTTTTCTGCTTCCACCAGATCATCATGTTGTGTCTTTAAGAACGTATAACGTTCCATTAAGTTCTTATAATCCTCGATGGCATTGACGTTTACATCTCCCAGCTTCTTGATCTGTTCCTTTAAAGAAGTAATTTCCTTCTTCATAGCCGCCAGATCTGTCATAGCCTCGTCACGGATCAATGCTGCATCAGAAAGTGTAATCTCATATTCATCCCACATATAGTTGATCTGGGCCTCTATGGATTCCTCCATTTTTTCCTTCTGCGCATTTAGGCGATACACCTCTTTATCCAGTGCTGTCTGCTTTTGTGCCAATTCTTCTCTTTCTGTAAAAAAGTTTTTCTGACTGGCATTCAGTTCTTCTCTATGGGCAATATCAGCTTTCAACTTCTTCTGCGCTGTACTTTGCTCTTCTTCGGAAGACAGGATGGTACGCTCAATGGATTCAATATTGCGCTGTTTTTCCTGAATCAAAGCTTCATTTTCCTGCAGTGCCTGCTCGATTTCTCTAAGTTCCGAGAGCAAGTGCTCCATTTCCCCCTCGATACGATCCAGGTTGGCCTGGTGGAATCCCTGGGTCTGCAGCATTCTCTCAGTCTCCACTTGTCTCCTGCTTACCAGTGATTGGGCGTGACCTTCTTCGGATCTTAGCATTTCCAATTCCTTTTGTCCTTTGGCAATACTAAGATTCAGATCCTTCTCCAAAGCTTCGCTGCCCGACAGTTCCCCGGCAATTCGTTCTTTAGACTCTGTGATCTCCTTGATCTGTTCTTCGATTTCCACCTGTTCCTCTTTCAGAGATGCAAGT
>JAFYSG010000039.1 GCA_017559435.1 Lachnospiraceae bacterium | reverse complement strand
GCGAACTTCTGATGAAGGACGGCATCCATAATATCATAAGACACCTCACCCCAGTCGGGACGGAGCTGCTCGCGCTTGCCCATCTGCTTCACGCGAAGGGGATTCTTAATCTGGGTATACTGCATGCGATCAGCAGGATCGATGCACTTCTGGGCCTGAAAAGCGGCCTCGGAATTGGGGTACGTCAGGCCCTCATACTCGAAGGGGAACTGATAGAAGTTGGACAAGAAGCGATGCTCACCACGAAAAGATTTAATAACCATATAACACCCTCCACTTAAGTGATATAACTCATTGCGACCATATAGTAGCATATCATTTTCGATAAGTCAAGCGTAAATATAAATATTATATAAATTATTTTATATAATACGCTATTACGAGGATGCGCCACGTTTATATTTCTAAATACAGCAAGTTGTATTAAACAAAAAATCGTGCGAGAGCAAAATCACTCTCGCACGATCGCTTCTTATTTAGTTTTGCCAGAATTCAATATCTATTACTTAACGACCTCGTAAAGTTTCTTCAGAATTTTCACCAGAACCATGGTGTCCTGGGCACAGTAAATCTCCAGGTCGTGGCGCAGTTTGGCAATCTCTTCGTCGGACATGTGGCCAGACATAGAAATGGCCGCCATAGCCTGCGCACCGTTCTTCACATCGCCCTCCAGATTCTTATAATTGGTAGACGGATCATCAGGGCACAACGCTGGCGCAACATACTTGATGGAATACCTGTTTCCCATAGCCGCAGTATAGTAATATCCTTTGCTAAAAACCTCGCTGGGATCCTCATAGGAGAAACTCAGCAAATGATCGCTCAGATCCGGGAACTGCTTTGCTAATCTCTCTACGATACCCGATTCTGTACTTTTGTGCCAAGCAACCACACAAGCACCATAGGGAATATTCTGTACCAAGCTTTCTGCAATTGCACGGCGAGAATCATTGCCCGAAATATCAAGGAAATGTCTTTCTTCTAAATCAGGACTTCCTTCCGTGTAGTCACCATCCGGCCTCTTCATAATGTGAAGGGAATACTGGAACGGAATGGATTCTCCAGAACGCATACCCTCATATTCCGGAACAGTGGCCTGATAAGTTTCAAAGTCCAACGAATATAGCGGATAGGACAATTTGTCCAAGAACGCCTTGATTGCCGCCTTATCAATGTAGTGATCGTTAGGACGATTGTAGTAGGCAATTTGTCGCTGCGCAAAGACATTGAGCTTTAGGTATTTCTTCGGCACATCAAAGAATGAGACCCCATCGTTGTAATACTGGCACTTAGTCGGGAAATCTAATTTGTACACATCGAATGGAGAAGGATGTGGAATATTGCGACCGCAATAACCGAAATATTCACAGTCTTTACAACCATTGCAGATAACGGAAGCAGGTTCGTTGGAGTCTGTTACCACTGGATGTAGTTCGGCAATCTTTGCAACAACTTGTGCCTGCATCGCAGCAGTTTCAGCGGTTACATCGACCTTTACAAAATATTTGTCCAGTTCCAGCACCTTGCCACGAACATAATCCCGGGACAACAGCAACAGATAAACATGTTTTAACGGAACGCCGCAATTTTCCAACACATATCGCTGATAGGAAGCATCCTTGATATATCTTGGCTCAATCGGTCTCGGCTTCTTTTTAGGGAGTTCTTTCTCCTTAGAGCTTTTTACCTCGTACATATCATAGGTGCCGTCATCATTGCGCACCAGGATATCAACACTGCAAAAACAACCATCATAACGAAAGGATGCCTCCGCAATGACTTTGGTGCCCAACTGCATGTGCAGTTCCGTTTCCTTGAGCATCTTAGCAGAATCTTGCGTGCCGTCTGCCTTGGTTGCGGTCAGATCCACTTCAACCCCCAGATATTCTTTTGCCAACTCGCCTACACGAATACCATTATCAAATAACGACTGGGTAAACTCGTCCACCGGTATTTTCTTCTCCGGCATGTACTTTTCCATCCAGGCATACTTGGTACAGTGCTCCCAGGCAGACACAAATCTAGACTTTGAAATGTAAAAGCTCATATCCTGGTCCCTCTCTTTATATCAGATCAATCAGCGCGACAAATTCATCAACCATGCCTGTGAATTCGTGATCTGCGCCTTCAACGGTCAGAATTTCCAGATTCTCGCTCTCCAGCGTCTGCAGCACCGGGACGAATTGCTTGGCATCATCTTTCGTGCCATACACAAGGCACTTCGTAATATGGGGAATGGCCTGTAGCTTTTCTAAGAAGTCATCCTCATTCACCTGGGAAGCATTAATGCCCAGAAGTTTCACTGTTTGGGGCACTCGCTGTGCCAGCAGAAGATTATGATATCCACCGTCAGAAGCACCCGCAAAATAGACCTCGCAAGCAGAAAAGCCACAATCTGCCGCCACCTTGGAAATCATTGCCTGATCCGCAACCAGCTGATCTTCATACTCCACATCGCATGGATTTGATGCACAGATTACCGTCGCGCCTAACCGATCGTGAACCCTGTGCGCCATCTTGAGATACTTGTCCCGATAACCTCTGATACTGCCATCTGCACCAACCTTGATGAAAACGATCTTCTCGTTGCCATCGAGGATGCCGTAGTGGATTTTTTCCGTTCTTACTGATCTAGAGGTGACCTTATCATAACTTATCTGAGGCATAGGCGAACTCCCTTATTAAAACAAATCAATCTATATAGGCTTCCACCTTTATGAGGCCTTCTTTTTTTCCATTTCTCCAAAATGTTTTGCTTTGAATATTTCCT
>JAFYSG010000038.1 GCA_017559435.1 Lachnospiraceae bacterium | reverse complement strand
TTTTAGTTTAGCGGTAACATTATACTACAAATGCCCTTAATCTAAATAGCACCATTACTTAATAAATCCCAACCACAACTTTCGTCAGAGTAGCCGTGTTAGGATTGGGGATGGCAGTTTATGAAAGGCAGGTATTTTATGAAGATTCCCGGTTTTTACTCCTCCGGGGAATTTGCGCGGATGGCGCAGGTCTCGGTTAGGACAATTCGATTTTATGATAAGCAGAACATACTGAAGCCATCCTATGTGGCTCCGTCGGGGGCACGGTTTTATACGGACTCAGATTTTGCCAGACTTCAGCAGATACTGTTGCTTAAGTATCTGGGATTTTCATTGGATGATATCAGGGAAATGACTATTGGGGACAGTGACTATCACTTTATGGTCAGTTCTTTGAAGATGCAGAAGAAACTGGTGCAGGACCGTATGGAACAGCTGGAGTTAGTGGCTGAGGCCATTGACAGTACCGTGAATGCCATTGAGAAGGACAGGCAGCTTGACTGGAGCCGGATGCTTGACCTGATTCATTTGACGGGAATGGAGAAAAGTCTGAAGGATCAATATCAGAATGCCACGAATATCTCTGCCAGGATAGGGTTGCACAAGGATTTCTCTCGGAATAAGCAGGGGTGGTTTCCCTGGATTTATGAGCAGTGTCACATCGTAGATGGTATGAAGATTTTGGAGATAGGCTGCGGTAATGGAGCACTGTGGACTGAGAATCTGTCAAAACTTCCGGACAATGTGTCTGTGTTGCTGTCAGATATCTCAGAAGGGATGTTACGAGATGCCAGAAGAAATATTGGCAGTGAAGATCCTCGCTTTACATTCCAGGTGGTCGACTGCCATGAGCTTCCCTTTGCAGATGATTCTTTTGATCTGGTGATCGCAGGTCATGTGCTCTTTTATTGTGATGATCTGCCTCTTGCCTGCAGTGAAATTGCCAGAGTCCTAAAACCATCCGGCACGTTCCTAAGCAGCACTTATGGGCGTAAGCATATGAAAGAGATCACAGATCTGGTACAGGCTTTCGATAACCGCATTGTTTTGGCTGCCGAGAACCTTTACGAGAGGTTTGGGTTGGAAAACGGTGAAGAATTACTGAAGCCTCATTTCAAGGAGATCGACTGTGTACGTTATGAAGATGCAATTATCATCAATCACGCTGAACCTTTGATCGAATACATTCTTTCCTGCCATGGCAATCAAAATCAGATTCTACTGGATCGATACAAGGACTTTCGCACTTATGTGGAGGAAAAAATACACAATAACTTCTATATTACCAAGGATGCCGGTATCTTTCTTTGTAGAAAATAGACAAAAATTTAAAAATATAAAAAAAGTACTTGAAGGTGACGTTAGGTCACCTTTTATACTATATGTAAAATAAAGATTTCAAGCTAATTACAGTTTGATGATAAAGGAGAACGATAATGAAAGGTATTATTTTGGCCGGCGGGTCCGGAACCCGTCTTTACCCTCTTACTATGGTAACTTCGAAGCAGCTGTTACCCATTTATGACAAGCCTATGATCTACTATCCCATGTCTGTTCTGATGAACGCGGGGATCAGAGACATCCTGATCATCTCCACTCCTCAGGACACTCCCAGATTTAAAGAGCTTCTTGGTGACGGTCATCAGTTCGGCGTAAAGCTTTCCTATGCGGTACAGCCCAGCCCTGACGGACTGGCACAGGCTTTCCTTATCGGCGAAGAATTTATCGGCGATGACACTGTGGCCATGGTGTTGGGAGACAATATTTTTGCCGGACACGGTCTGAAGAAACGTTTAAAAACTGCTGTGGAAAATGCTGAAAGCGGCAAAGGTGCCACCGTATTCGGCTATTATGTAGACGATCCCGAGAGATTCGGTATTGTAGAATTTAACGCAGAAGGCAAAGCAATCTCTATTGAAGAAAAGCCCGCCAAACCTAAGAGTAACTACTGCGTTACCGGTCTTTACTTCTACGATAACAAAGTGGTGGAATATGCCAAAGGCTTAAAGCCCAGTGCCAGAGGAGAACTGGAAATCACAGATTTGAACCGTATCTACCTGGAAAACGGCAATCTGAATGTGGAACTTCTGGGTCAGGGATTTACATGGCTGGATACCGGAACCCACGAAAGTCTGGTGGATGCCACCAATTTTATCAAGACCGTTGAGACCCATCAGCACCGCAAAATTGCCTGTCTGGAAGAAATCGCTTACTTAAACGGCTGGATCAGCAAAGAGGATGTGCTGAAGGTTTACGAGCTGCTTAAGAAGAACCAGTACGGCCAGTACCTGAAAGATGTTCTGGATGGTAAATATCAGGATGGATTATACTAAGTGCATTAAATATGTGCCACAAAAAAGAAGGAGAAATTATCATGACAATCATCGTAACCGGCGGTGCCGGATTTATTGGAAGTAACTTTATTTTTCACATGTTAAACAAATACCCTGACTATCGCATCGTGTGTCTGGACTGTCTGACCTACGCAGGCAATCTGTCCACTCTCGCTCCTGTCATGGACAATCCTAATTTCCGTTTTATAAAGGAAAGTATCACGGATAGAGAAGCTGTTTATAAGCTGTTTGAAGAAGAGCAGCCTGACATGGTAGTAAATTTCGCTGCAGAAAGTCACGTAGACCGTTCTATCGAGAACCCAGAAGTATTCCTGGATACCAATATCAAGGGTACTGCTGTTCTCATGGATGCCTGCCGCAAATACGGCATCACACGTTATCATCAGGTATCTACTGATGAAGTATACGGTGACCTGCCTCTGGACAGACCTGACTTGTTCTTCACCGAAGAGACCCCTATCCATACCAGCAGCCCTTACAGTTCCTCCAAAGCAGGTGCTGACCTTCTGGTACTGGCATACCACAGAACCTACGGACTGCCTGTGACCATCAGCCGCTGTTCCAACAACTATGGACCGTACCACTTCCCTGAGAAGCTGATCCCTCTGATGATCGCCAATGCTCTGAATGATAAGCCACTGCCTGTATATGGTAAGGGTGAAAACGTGCGTGATTGGCTGTATGTAGAGGATCACTGCAAGGCCATTGACTTGATCATCCACAAAGGCCGTGTAGGCGAAGTATACAACATCGGTGGCCACAACGAGATGAAGAACATTGATATTGTTAAGATCATCTGCAAAGAACTGGGTAAGCCTGAAAGTTTGATCACCTACGTGACCGACCGAAAGGGTCACGATATGCGTTACGCCATTGATCCTACTAAGATCCACAAAGAACTGGGGTGGCTGCCTGAGACCATGTTTGCAGATGGTATCAAGAAGACCATCCAGTGGTATCTGGATAACAAAGAATGGTGGGAAACCATCATCTCCGGCGAATACCAGGACTACTACGAGAAGATGTACAAAAACCGTTAGTGCTCCGTGCAACTGCACAGGCTGTGAAGCTCTTCCGGGACTGTGGCGTGATGCTATGGGGGCGGAAGAGCTTCACAGCCTTCGCTGTTGCTCTCACATATTATTATTGTAATGCTCAGATTATTACTTTATTACTTATTTAAGGTTATTTGATAATTTATTGTTCAGCAAGGGCTTGTTTTACTGCAGTTTTGGCCATTTGGAGTTTTGGGATAGTTATTGGTTCGTCCAGATCGTTGAAAGAGATCTTGTCGATGTCGTTTCTGGTGAAGTAGGCATACCAGAGCATTGCCAGGATCAGTCTACCCAGGCCAAGGCTTGCGTGGAAGGTGTCGCGGTGGATCTTGGGGATTCCGTTTTGAAGAGCATGGGCGAAAGCAGATCCGCTGGGGATGATGCGTCGGCTTCTGGCAAGGAGTTACGGTTTCTATGGATGCCCCTTCTTTTCTGGCTAAGTCATGGATGTATCTATGGGCATCTTGACTTAAGCTGTTGCCGATTGAAAGAACATTAATCGGTTTCATGGTTTTCCTCCCGACCGCTTTGTGGTAGTCTTATTAATTGATTGTAGTTTGTCTTATACTATAGCATTAATTTAAGATTACAAACAGCCATTGTCAAGCTTAGATTCTATATTATCTTTTTCGATAAATTCCTTTCTCCTGATCCCACACCCATCTAATGGTTTCCATCTGCCCTGTGATGTTATTCCATGCTGAAGTATAAAAATCAGTATTTCCCTCCTCTGTCTGCGTCAGAAATACAGAATGATCTTTCACTCCCACAACTATGCTATCCTCACAGATATTTCTTATTTTTCCCTGATGATCAATAGTATATAGCTCAAACATATTCCAATTGGAAGAACCGTAGTTTCCCAGCGTCACGTCGGGATAACCATCTTTGTTATAATCACTGATACGCAACTGGAATTTCCCCGGATAATTGTAAGCGCCCAAATTGGCTTTATCCAAAACTTTATCTTTAGGATCAAGCACCCGCAACTCACAGTTTCCCTTATAATTCTCATTGTAGATACCACCACCGGGCTCCACATCCTCAACCGTATAGTACTCTCCCTCAGCTATTACAACCTGAAATCTGTATCCCACACCCTTACCCAGGTTAATTTGTGCTTCTGACAACACAAAATCCTCAAGTGTCATTCGATGTTTTCCATTCTCCTCCTCTGGCGGATTCGTAAGAAAGCACAACCCAAGTATCACAACCGCTGCAATCCCCGATATCACACCCCAAAATGTAGGCTTCTTGTAAGAAAGCACGTGCTGTACTCTTTTCTTTACCCCTACTTCCCCAAATGCAAGGGGACAGGCTGCAATGGTTCTTCTGCGACTGATATGACAGGAAAGTAAAGCCTGAGAATAATCCGCTCTATGGGCATGGTCTAATACTTTGATCACCTTTTCGTCACAAGCCAGTTCAATATCTCTACAAAGTAAAATATATGCCAGCCACATCAGTGGATTAAACCAGTGAATTGTAAGTAACAGGAAGCCCAAGGGTTTCCACCAGTGATCCCTGCGTCGGATATGCGCCTGCTCGTGGGCAATCACATACTCCAGACTATGTTCCTCCATCTGAAAAGGCAGATAGATTCTGGGGCTGATCATTCCAAGGACAAAGGGAGAGTTCACATATTCACTCTGAAACAAGTTATCCCGATATAGAACTGCTGTCCGGACTCTTCTGCGCAAGCACAGATAACCGATGGTGATATACAAAAGCATTACCCCTATACCGTCAATCCACCAAAAAGTCATATACATCTCTTTAATCTGGATACGGTCAACAGATTGGCTTAACTCCAGAGTAAGTGCATCAGGATAAACAGGGTTATTGACCACTTCCAGATGTGCAGGTTCCTGTAACAGTTTTCCCTCGTAATGTAGGATTTCCTGAGGAATCGTATTTTTGCTGGGAATCAGACTCAACGCACTTTCCATGGAGAAAGGGAGCAACAAACGAACAGCTACCAGCCCCCATAGAACAACGTGTGTCGATTTCGGTGCTTTCTTAAGCAGAAGGCGAAGCAACAGTACTGCCAAGATCATCCAGCCGGCAGCAATACTTGCATTCATCACATTTGAAAAGTCCAGACACTGCTGAAAGAAATCTGCAATCCAGTATGGCATATTACACACCTCCCCTGTAACGGTCAATCATCCGCTGCACCTCATTCAATTCTTCCTCAGATACTTTCTTATACTTTGCAAATGCAGCAATGAATGATGGCAGGGACCCTTCAAACTTCTTCTCCACCAGTTCCTTAATTTCTGCTGCCTGCACTTCTTCTTTACTGACTAATGATTTGACGATGGTGTTCTCATTCTTCAGGACACCTCGCTCTGACAGACGCTTGATCACTGTATAAGTGGTGGTAGGCTTCCAGCCAAGATGCTCCTTACACAACTTCACCAACTCACTGCTTTTTACCGGCTCATGCTCCCACAAAAGCAGACAAAAACGATATTCACTCTCAAAAACCTTGGGCGTATCCATCTTGCTCCTCCTAACTCTAATGCATTAGTGTTTGTTTTAGTCTAACATGTTAGAGTTCATCTGTCAACAATTTCCTTTATTGCATAAAAAAAGAACCCTTGAAATTCAAGAGTTCCATGCCGGCAGCGGGACTTGAACCCGCACGATGTTGCCATCAACAGATTTTGAGTCTGCCTCGTCTGCCATTCCGACACGCCGGCATTTATCATAGCTCATCGCTTGACAACAAAATTATTTTACCACATAATTTATATTTTGACAAGACTAAATTGTATATTTTTTGCCATAAATTTTAATAACTTTATTTTTCCAGAACAATGTTACTTTAAATGCATTTCTACCGCAATCTTATTCCCTTTCACCTGTACATCTGCCATGCTTCCCACGATCAAAGGCATCATGGGCGGCAAATGTCCCAGATCCACATCCATGATAACCGGCACATTTTTACGTGCAGCCACTTCCAAAATCGCCTGATATGCATCCAGACCTATCATCTCCTGTCCAAAACATAGCGGTCTGCCTACAAGAAAGCCTTTCACATGCTGAAACCATCCTGCATGCTCCATCTGCCACATAGCACGGCGGATACCAAATACATTAAGATCGCAGGACTCCAGGAACCAGATAATACCGTCTTCTTTATATTTCTCCACAAAACCAGTAGTATGGTCATAACAGGTTCCCAATAAATTCACCAGACAATCCATGCAGCCTCCAAGCAATCTGCCTGAGAAAGAAAGTTCAGGATTTTTATTACCGACTGTCATTTTCTCTGCTGCCTGCGCTCCTGTACTCCCTTGGTTTTCACGTCCGTTATAGCAGCGCAACACTCTTTTTTCCGTCACATGATAAGGCATCAGCGGGTTCTCTTCACCTTTCAGAGATTCCTTCTCCCACTTAGGGTAGCCCTGTAGTGTCAGCTGTTTGCCGGTCAGCAGTGCCATGGCATCTTTCACAGACTTATGCCAGGGTTCCATACCAAAGGTGGCTGCACAAGGACCATAGATAGCTGCCGTGTCACACATGGTGGCCAACAAGTATGTCATGTTGGTATTGTCAGAATAACCCATATACCACTTAGGATCAGCCTTGGCGATGGCGTCAAAATCCACATGGTCCAGAATCTCGCACATCAGTTCACCACCGCCACAGGAAATCAGGCAGTCATTTTTCTCCGAGAGATAGTACTCCGTCAGTTCTCTGCCACAAGCTTCGGGTGTATTGCTGATGCCAATTCCTCTTCCTTCATAACAGTTGGGTCCCAGATCCAGATGATATCCTTGTCTTTTCCACTTTTTCTGTGCACTCATGAATGCAGAATGATATGGTTCAATGTTGCAGCCAAAGGATGGTGCCACAAAACCTATGGTACCACCTTTGGGTAAGAAATTCGCATATTTCATATAATCTCCGTTTCCAGCTAAAAGTTAGGCCTCCCAGTTCATTTTATCAAAGATTGGAAAGCAATCAAAGGTTGCAAAATAATCTTTTGGTGTCTCAGATCTACGGATTAATTCTACGCTACCGTCTTCTTTCAAAAGAAGCTCAGCTGATTTCAGCTTACCATTATAGTTGTAGCCCATAGCGAAGCCATGTGCACCGGTATCGTGAATGGCAATGTAATCACCGATTGCAATCTTGGGCAACATACGGTCAACAGCAAATTTGTCGTTGTTTTCGCACAGTGAGCCGGTCACATCGTATTTCTGATCACAGAGCATGTCTTCTTTACCAAGCACTGTAATATGATGATAGGCTCCGTACATAGCAGGACGCATCAGGTTGACAGCACAGGCATCCACACCGATGTACTCCTTATGTGTGTGCTTCTCATGGAGCACCTGTGTCACCAGATGACCGTAAGGTGCCATCATATATCGGCCAAGCTCTGTATAAATTGCTACGTCACCCATTCCTGCCGGCACCAGCACCTCTTCATATACCTTACGCACACCTTCTCCGATGGCTCTTATATCATTAGGCTCCTGATCGGGACGGTAAGGAATACCGATACCACCGGACAAGTTAATGAAGGTGATGTGAGCACCGGTCTCCTCCTTCAGCTTAACTGCCAGTTCAAAAAGTGTTTTCGCCAAAGTGGGATAATACTCATTGGTCACGGTGTTGCTGGCAAGAAATGCGTGGATGCCAAAGTTCTCTACGCCTCTTTCCTTCATAACCTTGAATCCTTCAAACAACTGCTCCGTAGTAAAGCCATATTTAGCATCCCCCGGATTATCCATGATATTGTTACTGATGGAGAAATATCCACCGGGATTGTAACGACAGCTTAAGGTCTTGGGCAGATAACCGATGGTTTTCTCCAGAAAATCAATGTGGGTGAAATCATCCAGGTTAATAGTTGCTCCTAATTTCGCTGCGTATTCAAATTCATGAGCTGGGGTATCGTTGGAGGAAAACATGATGTCCTCTCCCTTCACTCCCATTGCTTCACTAAGCATCAACTCCGTCAAAGAAGAACAGTCGCAGCCGCAGCCATAATCTCTTAAGATATCGATCAGAAACGGATTTGGGGTAGCCTTTACAGCAAAAAACTCCTTATATCCTTTATTCCAGGCAAATGCTTCTTTTAAGGCCTTAGCATTTTCACGAATTCCTTTTTCATCATAGATATGGAAAGGAGTGGGATATTTTTTTACGATCTCCTCAATCATTTCCTTTGTTACAAAAGCTTTCTTTTTCAT
>JAFYSG010000037.1 GCA_017559435.1 Lachnospiraceae bacterium | reverse complement strand
AGTCCTCTGCTCTACCAACTGAGCTATCTGGGCAAACCATCATAAGACGACTCTGTTATGTATGTAATAACCGTCTCACAATCCTAATTATATTACAATACCTTTATCACTTTGTCAAGTTGTTTTGTAATTTTTATTTGATTTTTTTCTTTATAAGTAGTATAGTATAAGTAAACGTTATTGGTTAGTACCTATTTGCAATAACCATGATTGCGTTACATAATCGGGTACCGTGTACCTTTTTTGAGGAGGATTTACTATGCTGATCTATGCAGTGAAGGATTATGAAGAATTAAGCAGAAAAGCAGCTAATATCATAGCTGCACAGGTGATTTTAAAGCCCACCACCGTTCTGGGGCTGGCTACCGGTTCCACACCTGTAGGAGCTTATCAGAATCTGGCTGAGGCATGTACAAAAGGTGATCTTGATTTTTCACAAGTATCCAGTGCAAACCTGGATGAATATAAGGGTCTGTCAGGTGATCATGACCAGAGCTACCGTTATTTTATGAACACCAATTTGTTTGATCATATTAATATCCGCAAGGAGTGCACTCATGTACCCAACGGTCTGGCTGAGGATGCTGAAGCAGAATGTGCACGTTACGATGCTGTGATCGAATCTCTGGGTGGTGTAGATCTGCAGCTTCTGGGCATTGGCGGCAACGGATATATCGGTTTTAATGAGCCCAATGATATTTTCAAGAAGGGAACTCACTGTGTGACTCTGACCCAGGAGACCAGAGAAGCCAACGCTCGTTTCTTTGAAACTCTGGATGATGTTCCTACCCACGCATTTACCATGGGCGTAGGCAATATTATGGCTGCCAAGAAGGTGCTTCTGCTGGCCAGCGGTGCAGGCAAGGCCCAGGCTCTGTACGATTCCCTGTTTGGACCTATCGATCCTAAGGTACCTGCTTCTATTCTGCAGTTACATCCCGATGTGATCATCGTGGCTGATGAGGCTGCGCTTACCTTGATCCGCGAGAAAGGATTACTGTAAGAGATTGGTGTCTGACTGATATATAAATATTTACACAAAAAAATGCGATGGTTCCTTACAGAGTGCCATCGCATTTTATTATATATTATCTCATGTTATCTTATCATTTGCATATCTTAAGCAACTGTTTTACGTGCTTCCAGCTCTTCTTTCATCTTTTCCATAGTCTTCTTATCCAGGTTGTAGATCAGAGAGAGGCCGATAAACTGCAGTGCAGCACTTACGGTATACAAAGCAGCTACCAGATAACGCATACGCAGAGCTACTTCAGCAGTCTGATTACCTTCATTGGCACCTACATATCCCAAAGATACCATGATCACCAAAGCAACGGCAGGTCCAACACCCTGAGCCAGCTTACGGAAAAATGAGTGCAGAGCATAAACTGTACCTTCTTCGCGGTTGCCGGTCTTCCATTCATTGTAGTCGATAGCATCACCCATCATAGCCCAGGACACGGTAGAGTAGATACCCATGCCCAGACTGTTGATCAGCTGGCAGACAATGTAAATGGCCAAACCTTTATTATCAGCTGTAATAGGCAGAATCAACATCAGAACACTGGCGATCATAGAGCAGATAGCGCCGACAGTTGCCAGTTCTTTCTTACCATACTTGGTAACCATCTTACGTGCAAGGGGAGTAAATACCACGATGGGGATCATTGCAAACAGCTGTACCACACCGGAGATCTTTACATTCTTGAAATAGGACTGGAACAAAACAGTTACTGCAGTAGCAGCACCCTGCATACCAATAAACATACCCATAGCAGCAATAGTAGCACCCATAGCAGGACGGTTCTTTAAGAAATTGCCCATAGCCTTGATGACATTAAACTTAGGCTGATCTTCATTGAGGGCAACATCTGTATTCACGCGGATCTCGGTGTTTTTGATCATGAACTGGAAGCAAAGGAATCCCAAAAAGCCCATTAACAGAGCAACAAAGAACACACGCTCACCGATCAGGTTCTGGTTCTCATCATAGATCAGGAAAGGCAACAGAACCATAGGCACCATGTTACCAACCATGGAACCAACGGAACGCCATGCAGACAGAGATGCGCGGTCAGCAGGCACGTCGGAGATCAGGCTCAGCAATGAACCGTAAGGCACATTAGCAACGGTGTAAAAAGCATCCCAGATCACATAGCCTGCTATAAAGATGCACATTTTGGCAAAAACAGGCGCATTAGGCATAGGAATGAAGCAGCAGGCACCGCCCACGATCAGCCCGATAGAACCTGCCCAGATGTACTGCAGGAACTTGTTACGCTTATACTTGCGTTTGTCAGCATCGATAAGGGAACCGATCAGAGGGTCATTGATCGCATCCCACACCTGCACCACGATCAGCAGCAGAGAATACCACAGATCCATGCCCATGAACTGAGTCCAGAAGATTGCCATAGTGCTCTTTAAAGCAAAGCTCATGTTACAGCCGAAATCACCTGCAGCATATGCAACGGCATCTCGCATGCCAAACTTACGATAACCGTTTGCATCAGTAGTTACTTGTTTACTCATGAGTAAAATCCTCCTTTTTAATGATAAAATAATTTATAGGTACTACATTATTTTTTCTTGATCTTATTGAGCTTCGCATTAAACTCTAACATCTGGTCACGGGTCAGAGGTTTCGCACCCATGGTTCCCATCATGGACAGGAGGCGCTTTACGGTAAAACCGCCTAAGAAGCTCATCATGTCCGCATTTTGAGAGAAGGTACTTGCATCCACCATGCCCTTCTGGCCGGATAAGGCTTTGGTCATCAGCTCCATGAACAACATCTTGCCACGTAAGGTCTGTAGCACATCGCCGGCCTTATCATTGATAGAGTAATAGCCTTCCGGTGCTGTGATGTCAAACCAGTTCAAGACATCACCGGTCTCCACCATACGATATGCATTGTTGAATTCTGCCACTTTCACAATTCCGGCAGTATCCTCACACGCACCAGCCTTTGCTACCAGCTCAGTTGCACCTACGTTGGGCACATCAAAGTAGAAGAAATGGATATCGCTGGTCTGCTTGCCCAGACTTACGCCATTTGCAAATAGCTCCACTTCCGGCTGGTTAGAGTATACCGTTACCTTGGTCACATCCTCTACACGATCCACATAGCGTTTTCCACAGATATGTACGAAAGGTTCATCAGATAACCATGCTTTATATGCATAGAAAGCATCTTTCTTATATGCTCTGTCAAAGGTCATAAGGCCCTTGTGGTTCTGTCCGTCTTCGCCGCCTTCTGCACGGGCATCTGCACCGAAGTCAAACATATTCCATACGTGAGTAGCCCACAGATATTTTCTGGTAAAGAGCTGCTTGATCAACTCTTCATGATAGTAAGCCTGATACTCTTCAGTATAATCACCCTGCTCCGGGTTGGAATTATGCCAGTTCAGCGCTTCACAGCCGTACTCGCTGACACCTACAGGCAGATTAGGGTACATCTTATGGAAAGCATCAAACCAGGGACCGTTCATGGATGTATCTCCACCATACCAGCCAAAGTAATGATTCCAGGATACCGTATCCGGAATACTTACATATTCACTTTCTATCGGACACATAGACACGATGGCCATGGTGGTCAATCTGGTCTTATCCCATTCATGGCACAGATCATTCAGAATACGATGATTCTCTAAGAGATCCGGATCATCCGCTCCCTTCATGGTAATCTCGTTAGAAAGACCCCATACAAAGATAGAAGGATGGTTGTAATTCTGGGCGATCAATTCCTTCATCTGAGAAATAGTGTTCTCACGGCCATTCGGCATATGCTGGGAAATGTAGGGAATTTCTGCCCACAGCACAAAGCCCTTCTCGTCGCACAGATCATAGAAATACTGATTGTGCTGATAGTGAGCCAGACGAATGGTGGTAGCTCCCACTTCATAGATCAGCTCAACATCTTCCTTGTGATGCTCAGGAAGCAACGCATTACCGATGCCCTTGCGGTCCTGGTGACGGGATACACCGCGCAGAGGATACTCCTCTCCATTCAGGATAAATCCTCTCTCAGGATCGATCTCAAAATATCTGCAGCCAAACTTCATGCTTCTGGAATCTAATTCCCTCTCACCATCAGAAAGAACTGCTTCTAATGTATACAGGAAAGGATCCTTACGTCCATTCCACAGGTGTGCATTCTCGATCACAAAATCTGCCTTGCCCTCAGCTGCCGATACAACAGCTTCTGCAATCACATTCTCACCGTCTCTGATCACGTACTTCACAGTTTCGTTGCCGGTAAGGCCTGTAAAATAGCTTACAACTTCCACATTGGCATCTGCCCCCTTCACAACAGGGGTTACCTTGATACCGGGACCTCCATAATAATCCAGGTCAAAATGCGCTTTCGGCACACAAATGATATTCACATCACGATAAATACCACCGTAGAATGTGAAGTCAGCCATCTGAGGATATACTCTGTCGTTGGGCGCGTTGTCCACAGCCACAACAATTTCATTTTCCTCCTCAAGTAAATCCGTGATATTGGCACGGAACGTAGAATAACCGCCATCATGATGAACAGCCAGCTTTCCATTTACGTAGACATCAGCAGAAGAGTTGGCGCCTTCAAATTCGATATAAACTTCTTCGGCATTGCCGCAGTCTGCTTTTGCCAATCTTTTGGCATAATAACAGGTACCGCGATAGTAATCATTTCCACCATCCTGACCATCCAGCGCGTTCCAGGTATGTGGCAAAGTTACCGACTCCCATTCAGATACATTCAGTGCAACATGTTTCTCAGAAACAAGCGCAGCATCTTTTGTAAAAAACCAGGAATCATTCCAATTAAACTTCATGCCCAAAGCCCTCCTTTATAAAAATTTTATAATTTATTAATATAGATTATACTAAAACAAATATATTCCTTCTTGTAAAATCTTTGTAATACATGTATAATCTTTGTACAAAGAAATATTTTGAGAAAATTTATTAAAGCAAAGAAGGAATTATAAAAAATGGAACAGAACAAGTCAACAATTCTGAATTGTTACGAATTACTGAAGCATGTTTTGCTGGATGCATTCAAGGTACCTACCGTCCTGTTTAGACCCCCATACAAAGATTTTACCAAGATCGATCAGGGAATGAGAGCTGCCGTCTGGTCCAATTATAATGACCAAAATACCAAAATTCATTTTTCAGACACCTCCAAACAATATCGGATGTACATCATAAAAAGTAATTTAGGTTTTTATAATATCCTGGCCATTTTCGGCTCCGGTACAAAACCTGATTTCATTTCCGTGGGACCATTTCGGGATGAAGAGCTGTCTCCCGCTTACTTTACGCATATTCTAAAAGAATCACATATTGCTCCGTCAGATATTCAAAAAATGAAATACATTTATGAAAGAATGCCCATGGTCCAACTGGACACTGTTGTAAATGTGATGAAGCATATCATTGGCAGCTTTGTGGAGACATTTCGGGATATCATTCCTGATATGCTTCAGTATTCAGAACAAAATCGTACTGTTGATGTAAACAGGGATGTATTGGATGATTATTCCATTGAATTTGCTGAAACTTATCAGAAATCACTTTTTAAGTTCCTTTCCTTTTTGAAAACAGGAGATACTGTTAATGCCAAGAAAGCACTGCAGGATTTTCTGGATAAGACAGTAATGACAGATACTAAAAGTATGAGAGATTACAAGGCTGCATTACAGACCCTAAACGATTATTGCCACATGGCTCTTTTGCATACAGATATTCACCCTCTTCATGTGATTAAGCTGGCAGGATCTGTCAGAATGAAAATTGAAAATATGACTTCCTTGACCAAGTTAAAACAAATGGCAAACGAAATCTGTCATAAATATTGTCTTTTGATCAAAAATTATGCCAATCCTGACAGTTCCCGCCTGACCAAGGATGTGATCACTTACATTCAACTTCATTTGGATGAAGAACTGTCCCTGCGTCACTTGGCTGATCATTTTCAAAGAAATGCCTCTGTATTATCCAATACCTTCAGCAAGGAAACCGGACAGACCCTGACGAAATTCATACATCAGACCCGGATTCAGGAATCCATCCGCCTCTTTAACACTACAGATCTGTCAGTGTCGGAAGTTGCTATGATTGTGGGATATCAGGATTTTTCCTACTTTTCTAAAGTGTTTTCCAAAAATGTGGGATGCAGTCCGAGAGCGTATAAGTCCGCAGGTATATATGCAAAAAAAAATTGTTAAATATGCAGAAACACAAGCTGTAAAACAGCTTGTGTTCCAAGAAAAAAAGCACGAGACGGGATTCGAACCCGCGGCCCTCGCCTTGGCAAGGCGATGCTCCACCACTGAGCCACTCGTGCATATCATATAAACAGGAGATAATTGGTGTAATCCCCCGCTAAAGCGGGTGATGGGAATCGAACCCACGTATCCAGCTTGGAAGGCTGGTGTTCTACCATTGAACTACACCCGCGTAAGAATTGCTTCTCACAACAGAAGCTATCTTACTATAAAAAACTTTCTCTGTCAAGAGTTTTTTTACTTTTTTAATTAATTTTGTGTAACAGTCCCTCTAAGCTGTAATACTGTAAAAGTAGCCTTACCACCCGATTATAGCTGATCATACCGTCTGACACTCCGTTGACCTTCAGTGTCACATCCACTAGTGTATCAGACACCTGGTCCACAGTTTCCGTATCAATCAAGGCCTTATTATTGATCCGATCCCATTCTTCCCCTGTCACAAACACATTGTCTTCAATGACCTGCGCCGTGATCACAGGCTGAGCAAGATATGCCTCCCGGTCCCGTCCCACAGCTTTATAGAAGTCATTGTCCAGATAATTCAATACACTCAGATATCCACTATAGCGAAATACAATATCCTCAGACTGTATACAGGCCAGGAAGCTTATAAAATTAGCCTCATCCTCAAAGATATAGCCTCTCAAATGAGCCAACTCATGACACATGGTAGATGGTTTGTTCATGATATACATCACGTTATTGTAGTTCGCTTCCATAGAGAACGGAAAGTAATACCCGCACATATACTGCTGGCAGAAAAAGTCAGAGGTATATAAAGGCTTCGGCCGGGGATAAAAACCATCCAGGTGACCATAGGTCTTTCCCAACTCCTGCATGGCGGCGATAGCCACTTCCTCTATATCTTTATGGTAGATGATCGTCCCATTCTCGTCCCTTTCCACTGCAAGCGACAGCTGATTACACTCCTCCACCACCATATTTCGAACTGTGATCAGGTCCTCCAGATCATATTCCGCCTCATGCTCACGCCCAAAATAAATCTCTGAAAATGTAGATGCATGATACAAAATGAAACAATTCAGCGTCATAACAAGACTGACAATTAACAACGTCCATGCAAAGAACAAGTAAAATCCTTTACTTATCTTGCATATTATCATGGCAATACCACCGCCGGCAGCCGGCTTGCCGCCATGCAGGTCAGCACCTGCCCTCTTTCTGTGACTCACGATACTTGCCACGATCCATGGCGCCCACAGAACCAATGCCAACACCACCAGCACCACTCCCAGCGCCAGCATAACCTCACCTACAGAAAAGGGCGCAAGTCCGGTCAGGCGTCCATAGGTATTTACCCATAGCGGGAATACAGTTTTAATATAAGCATCGCAAAAGGCTGTGCTGTTCCAAGCCACAACATTCAGCAGGATCACCACAGCCCCGATACCGATATAGATTACTAACGGTTTCTTATGCTTATTCATATATTATACAATCTTCAAATTCATCCCAGATATTGCAGATCCAAGTCTTACCCTGATTAAAGATGATTTCTTTACCATTTTCATCATAGAACAGGTTCGGCGAATAATCGTCTTTTCTCTCCCAGGTACCCTTGATCACCTTACCGGCAGTAAAGATATACGCGTCACCCTGACCATGTACACCAAAAGCCAGATAATCCTTATCGGACGGCTCTCTCACCTCACCATGGCAAACTTTAAATACGATATTGCTCACTGCCACCTGTTCACCATTCATCTCATCAATATGCTTTCCGCCATACTGATAACGATAATACAAGCCATCTTTTTCATTATATTCAAAGTAAGGCTTTGCATCACCATATCCGCTTCTGTTACTTGTCTTGCCACCGGGATAAATCAGTGTAGCTTTCTTCTGATCCTTATACTCGACACGATGCCCATCGTTGGCAAAGGTAAATGCCTGTACAAAGGTATCTCTGTACTCAGTCTCATATTTCAATCTCTTTACAGCCTTCTCATACCCTTTGATAAACAAATAACCGGTAAACTCTGTAGCATAGCCCGGTCTGGAGATTCTGTCATACGCCTCTGCTGCCGGATTATGAATACCTTTTACAGCCTGACTGATGTTATCCACGCGATCCCCTTTGAGCAGATCCTCTACAAAAGGAATGGCCAGACCCCAGTTACAATAAATTGCATCATAAGCCATAGACTCATATACAAAATAGTCGCGGGCACTTCTAACAGGACCTATGTACTCCATATCATCATAATCTTCTACAAAGCAGAGCAGTCTGGTCACACGTCCCTCAACCGGAGCTTCGTAGACGATACTTGCCCTGGTAATTCCGTACTGTGGCATAGCGGGCTTATTATTGGGCATCATCACTGCCATACTACGACGCTTAACCACGTCCTCATCTTTCCACTCACCGGTCAGATAACTCTGCATCTTGCCGTCTACCACTTCCCTCTTGGTAATGGTAGGTTCATCGGCAACTTTCTGCTCTTCTGTAGACTCTGTTACCTTTGTCTCCTCTGAAGACGCATCTTCAGAAGTCTCTTTCGTCTGGGTCTCAATGGGCTGGGGTTGAATGGGTACGATGGATGCCGGAATCTCTTCTGCACCACATCCAACGAGAAGAACCATTGCCGCCAACACTGCTGCTAATATTTTTTTCT
>JAFYSG010000036.1 GCA_017559435.1 Lachnospiraceae bacterium | reverse complement strand
TTTATGGATTCCTCGGGAATAGGGATCATCATGGGACGGTACAAGAAGATATCCTGCTTCGGTGGGAAGGTATATGTGATACATATGGACAAGCAGGTAAAGAGGATCTTGAGTCTGTCAGGGCTGAATAAATACGTGGAAATGGTAAATGGAGAGGAGTGAAGAACGTATGGAACGGACATGTGTGAAAAATGAAATGGCGCTGGAATTTGATGCAGTATCCAGCAATGAGAGCCTGGCAAGAGTGGCGGTTGCAGCGTTCGTGTCACCGTTAAACCCTACTTTGGAGGAAATCAATGATATTAAGACAGCTGTGTCGGAGGCGGTGACCAATTCCATCATTCACGGCTATGAGAATCTGTATGGGTATGGAAAATATGGGGATAAGAAGCCTGCTTATATCGTGATTCACCCGGGCAAGGTGAGACTGCGCTGTGCGCTTACAGAAGATGTTCTGGAGATTGAGATCGCAGATGACGGCTGCGGTATCGATGATATTGACAAGGCTATGGAACCCCTTTATACCACCAAACCTCAGCTGGAACGGTCCGGAATGGGCTTTGCCTTTATGGAAGCTTTTATGGATGATCTGGAGGTGGAGAGTGAACCGGGGTGCGGAACGGTGGTCCGCATGAAGAAAAAGCTGGGAAGCGGTTCGTGGATCGGTGAGGAGTAGTGTATGGAAGAAGTATCAGTACTGATCGCCAGATCACAATCCGGAGATAAAGGAGCAAGGGAAGTACTGATCGAGAAAAACCTGGGACTGGTTCATTCCATTGTCAGAAGATTCATTGGACGAGGGTATGACTTAGAGGATTTGTTCCAGATCGGAACCATTGGACTGATCAAGTCCATAGATAAGTTTGATCTGGAAATGGGGGTAAAATTCTCCACTTACGCAGTACCTATGATCACGGGCGAGATTCGCAGATTTCTAAGGGATGATGGGCCGGTGAAGGTCTCCAGGACATTAAAAGAAAATGCGGTGAAGGTCAAGGTGACCCGCCAGAAGCTCCAAGGAGAGCTAAACAGAGAGCCTACGATCAAGGAACTGTCGGAATACTGCGGGCTGTCCAGAGAAGATATTGTCATGGCCATGGAAGCCGGCAGTGAGGTAGAGTCCTTGTATGCAGCAGTGTACCAGGATGACGGGAGCGAGATCTACCTGGTGGACAAGGTGGTGCAGGGGGAGCACGGTGCTGTGGGTACCAGTGCGGGAACGGTGGGCAGAGATGATGAGAAAGAGAAGCTTTTGGACCACATGTTGTTGAAAGAACTGTTGGATACGCTGTCAGAGAGGGAGAGGGAGTTAATTTATATGCGGTATTTCCAGAACAGGACACAGACGCAAATTGCAGGGATGCTGGGGATCAGCCAGGTACAGGTGAGCAGGCTGGAGAAGAAGATATTGCTTCGGATGAGGGAGTGTGCAGGGCAGACGTAAGAATTTAATTTTCACTTATTTTTACAAAAAAGAAAGTATGAATAGAATTACCAAATAAGACCATACTAAGACCGATAGTTAGAAAAAGGACTTCTGACTGATCGGTCTTTTTGCATTAGGAAAGAAAGGAAATAAGGAGATGGCAGCCCCGACAGTATATATCAAATGTGACAGAAACGTGGAGGTGCAGACTCTGGATGTCTATCTTAAGGATCTGGGCAGTCTGCGCTGCCTGGATAATGTGGTAAGTGCAAAACTGAAAGCGCTGAAGATCCATCACTTTGCCAAAGGTGCTCCCCTGCGGACAGTGTTCAGTGTGTTGAAGCTGATCGAGTTGATGGAGGAGACCTGTCCCGGCATCACGGTGCAGGTGGTGGGAGAGACGGATGTGCTTGTGGAGATGGTGGATGTCAATAAGCACAAGAAATGGCATCAGTGGCCAAAGGTGGTGCTGGTAAGTCTGGTTTCTTTTGCCGGAACAGCCTTTACTATCATGGCATATCACAATGACGCCGGGATCAATGATCTGTTTACAGAAGTGTACCGTATCTGCATGAACAAGGAACCGGGGGGCATCAATATTTTGGAAATATCCTACTCTATCGGACTGGCAGCAGGTATCATCCTATTCTTCAATCATATCGGCGGCAGGCGGATCACCAAGGATCCCACCCCTATCGAAGTGGCCATGCGTAATTATGAAAAGGATGTGGATAATGCGTTGATCGAGACGGCCGGAAGGGAGGGGAAGGAGATTGATGTTTAAATATCTTCTTCTGGCCTTTGCCGGGGCAAGTTTTGGAGCGTTGTCATCATCAGGCGTGTTTACTGTGTTGGTGGCAATCGGTCTGGTACCGAGATTTGCAGGAAAAACCCACACCAGCAGATACGTTATACTGTATGAGGAAATGGTGGTAGTGGGAACCATTGCAGGCTGTGTGATAAGTATTTTTCCGGAATATCTGCAGCTGGGGCGATATTTGCGGGAAACCATACCTCAATGGACCCTTGGATGGGATATTCTGGGCAATGCAGTCATGTTGTCCGGAGGTGTATTTTGCGGTATGTTTGTGGGATGTCTGGCATTGGCCATTGCAGAGATGCTTGACAGTATTCCGATCTTTGCCAGAAGAGTGTCACTGCGTCATGGGACCGGAATCGTTATATTGTCCATTGCCATTGGTAAATTGGTGGGCGCCATCATCTATTTTTGGCTGGAACTGCACCAGACGTCCGGATAACAGAAAGGAGTTGTATGGAAGAGAAGAAAAAACAAGAATATGAGAAATATGTGAAGAAAGTAACACCTACCCATAATTTGTTTTTACAGATGCTTAGGGCGTTTATCACAGGCGGGATCATCTGTACCATAGGGCAGTTTATCTTAAATTATGCCACCAATACCATGAGCCTTGACAAGCAGACGGCAGGCAGTTGGTGCTCATTGATCCTGGTGCTGATCTCGGCATTGCTGACAGGGTTGAATATCTATCCGCGGATCGTAAAATGGGGCGGCGCAGGGGCCTTGGTTCCCATTACCGGATTTGCCAATTCCGTGGCGGCACCGGCCATAGAGTATAAGAAGCATGGGCAGGTGTATGGAATCGGCTGCCAGATATTTGCCATAGCGGG
>JAFYSG010000035.1 GCA_017559435.1 Lachnospiraceae bacterium | reverse complement strand
GGGAAATGTGACATATGTAGCGCCATTAGAATCTCTTGTGTCTCTTATTTTTGCTTTCAGCCCCCAAATGCAACATGTCTGAGCGCAGCGAGTTTTGCATTTGGGGGCTGGCCTTTTGCAAAAATAAGAGATGCTAGAGATTCTTATGGTGCGGAGTCTGCACATTTCCCCCCAGTTGGGTGCCGCCTCCCCTGTTCCTGCCATTCCCTTCTTGCGACGCCCCTCCCCCCCGGCGGCATCATGCAACTTAGTTAAACTTAAAAATCTTCTGCGCGATCCAATATCCTCCGCTGGATATTTTCCTACCACTTTTCCCCGGCAAATTTATAGCCTGTCCCAGCATACCATTCCGCAGCCTATAGTACAGCATCGCGTCCTTATTCTTAAGGTAATTCCACAGTTCCTTCTTCTTCTCCAGATTCTCTTCCGTACCGGACCGTATCGCCAAGATAGAAGAAACGGTAGTAATGATCTCCAGATAACTACGCATATACTTACAAAGCTTCTTATTTTTCAAAATGATCTGCTTATGCTCCACAAAGTAATCAATCATGAGCTTGTTCACCCTATATTGCTGATCGATCCTGGAGATCATAATCTTTTCATTGACAGACTGATCCTGTCTTCCTATGTAATAACGGTAGAAGTTCACATCAAGATAATACATATTTTTCACAAAAGGAAGCGGCTCATACACGTAAATACTATCCACATAGAAAGTATGCTCCGGCAGTTGCAATCCACAATCCTTCAGAAGTTTTGTCCGGAAGATTACTGAATGCATCAATATATAATGCCCTTTCATAAAGTGACCGCAATCATTCCATGTAAACATTTTATCCTGCGGCAGGGTATGGCGGTACTGAATGACCTTTTTGCGCTTCTCCCCTTCCTTCTCATAAACATAGTTGCTGATCAGCATATCCAGCACCTTATCTCCGCCGGCCATCTGACGTAAAGTGTCCAGGATTTTCATATAAGCATCTTCTTTTACCCAGTCGTCACTGTCCACCACTTTAAAATACAAACCGCTGGCATTTGCGATTCCTGCATTCACCGCTGATCCGTGACCACCGTTCTCCTTGTGGATGGCCTTTACGATAGTAGGAAACTGTGCCGCATATTCGTCGGCAATTTCTGCCGTTCTATCCTTGGTAGACCCATCATCCACGATTAAAATCTCCACATCCTCTCCTCCAAGTAACAGAGAATCGATGCACTTATGCATATAGGCCTCTGAATTGTAACATGGTACTGCTATTGATAAAAGCTTCATTTGTTTTAACTCCTTCCCATCATGTCATGTCACCATTAACATCATCGTACTTCTCATTTCCTAATCTAATATTTAAATACCTTGTATAAGCTGAAAATGCTGCGGGTACAGGATATTTCTCCTGAGTTTCCCATGGTTCAATGAAGAGCCAGTGCGAGGTCTCTTCGGTCAGTGCTCTGGGGGCCAGTTCGTCCACACGGATCATATACCCCTTCATATGCCATTCTTTGTGTGTAAAAATATGCTTCGCTTCCTCCAACGGCTGAATCCGTAAAGTATGAAGACCATTTTCAGCAAGATACGCTGTCACTTCCTCCGCAGTCTTATACCCGTGCATGGAAGGAAACTCATACATTCCTGCCAGAAGCCCTTTGGCATCCCGTTTTTTCAATGCCGCCTTGTTCTCATCCCGAATGATCAGAATGGTCTTCTCCTCTATGGCCCGCCCCTTCTTAGAGGCTTTCTTGGGATAATCCAATTCACAACCTTGTATATGTGCTTTACAGATATCCGCAAAAGGACATTCACTACAGTGAGGCGCGCCGTTAGGGATACACACACAGGCTCCGATTTCCATCATGGCCTGATTAAAATCCCCGGGCCTGTCCGCCGGTATCACTTTCTGCAGATCCTGTTCTACTGCTGCCTTCACTTTGGCATCTGTGATCATCCGCTCATCCATCCTGATGCGGGAAAGTACTCTCAGCACATTGCCGTCCACTGCCGGTACCGGTCTGTGGCAGGCTATGGATGCAATAGCTCCGGCAGTGTAACTGCCGATTCCTTTGAGCTTAAGCAGTTCCTCATAAGTATCAGGCATCTTACCGCCATAATTTTCCATGATCTGGATAGCCGCTTTTTGCAGGTTACGGACTCTGTTATAGTAACCAAGTCCTTCCCACAGCTTAAGAAGTGCCTCCTCCTCTGCCTGTGCCAAAGAAGCAATATCAGGCAGACGATTCATAAACCGTTCAAAGTAAGGCTTTACAGCCTCCACCCTGGTCTGCTGAAGCATAATCTCCGATATCCATACTCGGTAAGGCGTAGGTTCCTCCCGCCAGGGAAGAATCCGCCTATTCTTATCATACCACGCCAAAAGGGGATTGGGAATCATTTTTAACTCTCCAATCCTAAATTTTTTCTTAAGATGCACAGGAACAGGCCTGTGCAAAGTAAGACTATCCGGTGTCACCAGGCAATTATAGGCTAACACCTGCACGCCACAGGCAGCCGCTTCTTCAAGTGCCTCGGCAAATTGCGGGTGAGTATCTTCATTGGGTGTGAAATACTGAGCCTCCTCCATCTGGATCACAAACAGCACATACACCTGAAACCCGGCTTCTCTTGCTTTGATCAACTCTTCCACATGCTTTACCGCACGTTCTGAAGGCGCATCCGGAAAGCGGACCACACCGTTTTCCTCCAGTGTGACCCCCTTTACCTCCATAAATATCCTCTCTGAAGAAGTCTCTATATAAAAATCAAATCTGGAACTGCCATAAACAGTCTCAGGCCTCACTGTCACCACATTAGGGAACAAGCCTCCTGCTTTCAGCCACTCCTCCACCACTTTATTGGGTGCCTGGGAATCCATATTGACTAACATCTCACCTTTTTTCACCCCGATCAGGTCATAACTGGTCTTCCTGTCGGGGTTGTGACTTTTTTCCAAATAAACTTCTGCTCCCGGAATCAACAGTTCCTTGCATCTTCCGGTATTTTTGACATGTACAGTTTCCTTCTTGCCTTCTATATTCACATAAGCAATGAATCTGTTAGGCCGTTCCAGAAATTCTCCCTGTACAATATGCTTGTATTTCATCTATATTATGTTCTCTCTTTCTACTTCGGTACGGCACCCTGGCTACAGGTACCACGGAGACTGCACCGTTTACATGTACCAGTTGATCATCAAAGAAAATATGTGCTCCGAATGCTTTCAACACCTGCTGTTTACTGATACCTCCCAGGAAAAAAGCTTCATCGATCTGCACATTCCAGGATCTCAGTGTCCTGATCACCCGCTCATGGGCAGGGGCACACCTGGAAGTAACCAACGCCGTCCGCACCTGATCACTGATCTGTGGATTTTCTTCTCTAATCCGGGAAAGCTTGGTAAGGAATCTGGCAAACGGTCCCGGATCCAGAGGAATATTGACATAACGCTTCTCATTTTCTTCAAAGGCTTTCAGACCCTTTTGTTGGAAAATCCGCTCTGATTCATCTGTAAAAAGCACCGCATCTGCGTCAAAAGCAATTCGGATCTGACCATTTTCCTGAAAGGGATAAATGTCTGCGCCCTCCAACGGATTCCTCTGCTTCTCAGGTATGCAGATAATCCCCGCTGCAATTCCATTATCCACAGCACACTGCACATCCGCCTCACAGGAAGACAGAAACAGATCCGTATGAAACGCATTCAGATAGGATGCCAGGCTTGACCCGCTGACAAAAGCGGCTCTGGATATAGCAAGTCCGTAATAGGTTATGGAGTGAAAAATCCGAAGGGATACATCAGGGCAGTTATGAGACATCACTATGATCTCTACCTGCTCTCTACCTATGGTTTCATTCAGGCCAAGAAGTGCTTTGGCCAATCCGAAGCCCGGTCCGGGCTTTAGGGGTTCATTTTCCCGGGATATCTGATAGCGTCGATAGGCCTCCACACCTTCCTGTTCGAAGATATCATTCTCCTTACGCATATCAAAGAGTGTTCTGGCTGAGATTCCTACTACCAATTTGTTTTCCAAAGGGTACGACATAGCTGCTCCTTTCTCAGATTGGCAGCAATGTGGTCTAGCGCATGCGGTTACACTCGTACTTTTCCAGTGTCAAGAGACATCCTTTTAACGCATCGTACCGTTCTTCTAACGCACCTTCGTTCACCTCGATATCACAGGCAATGGCCATGGTAGTGATCATCTCATCGGTGATTCTGTGTTGAAGGGAAGCAAGTATGTTCAGGCGCTGCTCGTAGGTGTCTGCATCCAGGAATTCTAGGACCATGGGATCCAGGGTTAATTCTTCTGCCTCTTCCATGCCGGTTGCAGCCTCGGTACTGTCCCATACAATGTTTACATTCCCCGGGCTGCATGTTTCGGATTCCGGTTGGGACTCACGTTCCTGCCTGTGACTTTCAGGTCCTTGCAGGGCAAAGCGGAATTTTTGTGTGACTTCAGGGTATTTGGCGTGGTCTACTTTGGATGTAAACATGGGTAACGGGCGGGCATATGTGCGGAAATCTCCGTATAAGGCCTGGTATATTACTAACTGTTCTCCGGTCTCAGAATGCTCTGCGATTGCTACAATCTGATATAAATTTCCTTTAAAGTGTTTGTAGATTTCTTGGGGTCTGGGTATAAATGACATGGGTGCTCCTTTTCTGCCGAATCTGGTTGAGATGCGGCGGGATTGGTGCTCTCGTGACGCTGCTTTGGCGGAACGAAAGTTCCGCCCGGCAGACTTATAGTCTGCCGCATTTGCTTCGCAAATGGAAAGCAGCTGAGGAGGCGCGAGTTACTCGAAAGCCACGCACTTCGTTCTCTGTCTGGGCTTCGCCGCGGGCTTTCTCGTTAGAGTGTCGGGTGAAAATCAAATGCAGATGATGCTTCGCAGCATCTGCGCTTGATTTCCTGCCGACACTCTACATTATACCCATAAATTCTTCATTTGTCATGTGTTTCTTACTGATTTATGATAAGAAATTCATGGTAAATGTGATTTCGTATTGTTGACTCAAGGGTTTCCAGCCGGATTATTAAATCCTGGCGTTCTTTTTCTGTGAGACGGTCTATTGCTGCATGATGAATAGTGGCTGTATAAGTTTGGGATCCATCTGTATCTGTTACACTTGTCAGTGTGACTCCGCTGTTGTGGTAGCCCTGCTGTGCCAGGTAACTGCGAAGGGCAGTAACATATTCCTTCTCTTCGGCCTTACGATATTCATCCTGTGCCTGCTCACTGATGTGGCTTTGACTGACAACAGTTGCGCTGATACAAAATGTTGCCATCAATACAAAAACAATTGTTATGGAAATAAATAATGCGGTCTTTTTCATGTAAGTCATCTTTGGTACTCCTTTTTCTCACTTCTTAATGCAAGTATATCATTTATTGTGTCCAATAAACACGCCTCATAACGTTGCAATACAAGTAAAAAATGACTAAAAATAAATTTTTAACCAATTCCTCATCGAAAAAGCGCCGCATCTGCGACGCCTTTTCTTCCACTTATTTATTCACGACTTCACCAATCCACTACCTCTCCCCCGGAAACACCGACATGATCAATATCTCCACGCTCATCACATCATTCAT
Organism: Lachnospiraceae bacterium; assembly: GCA_017559435.1. Classification (GTDB taxonomy): domain Bacteria; phylum Bacillota; class Clostridia; order Lachnospirales; family Lachnospiraceae; genus Acetatifactor. The sequence continues at coordinate 931 of JAFYSG010000035.1, read as the reverse complement.
GCGCCCGGTTTTCACAGCCTCTTCCGCTTCCACGCACTTTTTCACTGCTTCCCGAAGATCCGTCATACGGAATCTCCCTGCCTGGGTTAGGTATTTCCCCACCACAAAGGTTGGCAGACCGATCTTACTGGCCATAGACTTATTATCAAAGCCCTTAGCCTTCATCTCCTTCACCTGCAACAGCATGTTACACTGTCTGGCGATCAAAAAGAGAATCCTCATGGGAGGCTCCTTTAAAGCAAGCAGTTCATAATACAATTTCAATGCATTCTGAAGTTGCCTGTCTGCCATGGCATTGATCATATCAAAAATATGGTTGCTGATCCTATTGGTACACACTGCTTCCACATCTGAAGCTTCTACCACATCCCTCTCCATACAATAACAGATCAGCTTCTCCAGCTCCATATAGATGTTGTCCATATCTGTGCCGGTCTTTTGCAGAAAGAGATTTACCGTACTTTCTGCTATACGTTTACCCTCTTTTTTTAACACGCCGGCGATCCATCTCTTCAGCGTATTTTCATCCTGTGCGGCAAATTCCACCACACAGCCACCGGACTGCACAGTCTTATACAACTTGTTTCGCTTGTCCACTTCACTCTCCGTGAATACAAAAAATGTGGTATCATTAGGCGCCGATAGATATTCTGCCATTTTCTCACTACCGGACTTAAAAAGCCCGCTGTTTTCCACAAAGATCACCCTTCTGTCCGCAAAAAACGGCAGCGTCTCAGCCAGGTCGATGACCTCGCCTACATTCACATCCTTTCCCTCATAGAAATGAACGTTCATGGTATCACCTTCCTGACACAGTGCACCTTTCAACCTGTCACGATACTGCCTGCGAAGGTAACGCTCTTCTCCATACAAGAGATATATCTGTTTAAAATTGCCTGTTTTAATATCCTCATTAATACGCTGCATTGTT
>JAFYSG010000034.1 GCA_017559435.1 Lachnospiraceae bacterium | reverse complement strand
GTATGGCATTTACACATTTGCATGTCCACACGGAGTATTCTTTGTTGGATGGTTCAAATAAGATAAAGGAATATGTGGCGCGGGTGAAGGCGCTGGGGATGGATAGTGCAGCAATCACGGACCATGGAGTGATGTATGGTGTCATTGACTTTTACAGAGCAGCGAAGGAAGCGGGGATTAAGCCGATCCTGGGCTGTGAGGTGTATGTGGCCCCCAATTCCCGGTTTGATAAGGAGTTGACAGGGGGAGAGGACAGGTATTATCATCTGGTGCTTTTGGCGGAGAATAATGTGGGGTATGACAATCTGGTGAAGATCGTCAGCCGTGGATTTACGGAAGGATATTATTATAAGCCCAGAGTAGATATGGAGGTGCTGAATCAGTACCATGAGGGCATTATTGCGTTATCAGCCTGTCTGGCAGGGGAGGTACAAAGGTATATTTCCAAAGGGCTGATCGATGAGGCGAAGAAGGCTGCCGGAAAGTATGAGGCTTGCTTTGGAAAAGGGAATTATTTCCTGGAGCTGCAGGATCACGGATTGCCGGAGCAGAGGCAGGTGAATACGGTTCTGATGCAGATGAGCAGGGAACTGGAGATTCCTTTGGTGGCTACCAATGATGTGCATTATACCAATGCGGAGGATGCAGATCCCCATGATATCCTACTGTGTCTGCAGACAGGTAAGAAGCTTTCGGATGAAGACCGTATGCGGTATGAGGGCGGTCAGTATTATGTGAAGAGCGAAGAGGAGATGAAGGGTTTATTTCCCTATGCCTGGGAAGCAGTGGAAAATACTCAGAGGATTGCAGACCGGTGTCATGTGGAGATTGAGTTTGGGGTCACCAAGTTGCCTCATTATGAGGTGCCGACGGGATATGATTCCTGGACGTATCTGAATCACTTGTGTGAAGAGGGGCTGAAGGAGCGTTATGGAGACGTAGATCAGCCGGCCGGTGATACAGGGCAGACGCTTAGAGAGCGGCTTACTTATGAGCTTGGTGTCATAAGGACCATGGGGTATGTGGATTATTTCCTGATTGTGTGGGACTTTATTAACTATGCCAGAAAGAATGGGATCCCTGTGGGGCCGGGGCGTGGCTCGGCGGCGGGAAGTATTGTATCTTATTGCTTGAAGATCACCAATATTGACCCCATCCGGTATAGTCTTTTGTTTGAGCGATTTCTGAATCCGGAGCGTGTATCAATGCCGGATATTGATATAGACTTTTGCTTTGAAAGAAGGCAGGAGGTCATTGATTATGTGGGTCGTAAGTACGGTGCTGATAAGGTGGTACAGATCGTGACCTTTGGTACACTGGCTGCCAAAGGTGTGATCCGTGATGTGGGCCGTGTGATGGACTTGCCTTATGCCTTTGTGGATTCCATTGCCAAGATGGTGCCCACAGAATTGAATATTACGATTGAACGGGCGCTGGAGATGAATCCGGAAATGCGTAAGCTCTATGAGACGGATGAGCAGGTACATCACTTGATCGATATGTGTAAGCGTCTGGAGGGTCTGCCCAGACATACCTCCATGCATGCCGCGGGGGTGGTGATCTGTCCCAAGGCAGCGGATGAGTTTGTGCCCCTTTCCAGAGGTTCAGATGGTTCCATTACCACTCAGTTTACCATGACTACATTGGAAGAACTGGGACTTCTGAAAATGGATTTTCTGGGACTTCGGACGCTGACGGTAATCCATGATGCGGTGGATTTTATTGAGAAAAGTACCGGGAAGCATATTGATGTGGACCACTTAGATTATAATGATGCAAAGGTGTTAGCATCCATCGGAACCGGTAAGACGGACGGTATTTTCCAGTTGGAAAGTGGTGGAATGAAGAACTTTATGAAGGAGCTTCGTCCTCAGAATCTGGAGGATATTATCGCGGGAATTTCCCTGTATCGTCCGGGCCCTATGGATTTCATTCCCAAGTATATTAAAGGGAAGAACTCAGGGGAAGAGGTAACGTACTCTTGTCCTCAGCTGGTGCCCATCTTAGAGCCTACCTATGGTTGTATCGTGTATCAGGAGCAGGTAATGCAGATCGTGCGTGATCTGGGCGGTTATACCCTGGGACGAAGTGATCTGGTGCGCCGTGCCATGAGTAAGAAGAAGCAATCCGTGATGGAGAAGGAGCGGGCCAACTTTGTGTATGGTAATGCAGAAGAAGGGGTTCCCGGATGTGTGTCCAATGGCATCAGTGAGGCTGTGGCAGGCAAAATTTACGAAGAAATGATGGATTTTGCTAAGTATGCATTTAACAAGTCTCATGCGGCCTGTTATGCAGTGGTGGCATATCAGACGGCATGGCTGAAATATTATTATCCTGTGGAATTCATGGCTGCGTTGATGACATCGGTGATCGATAATCCCAAGAAGGTATCGGAATACATTTTGACCTGCCGGAATATGGGGATCACTCTGCTGCCACCGGATATCAATGAAGGGGAAGCAGGCTTTTCCGTGTCCGGGAATTGTATCCGCTATGCGCTGACAGCCATTAAGGGTGTGGGACGTCCGGTAATCGACAGTATCGTGACAGAGCGCCGGGAAAGAGGGCCTTTCACCAATCTGAAGGACTTTATTACCAGGATGGCAGACAAGGATGTAAATAAGAAGGCAGTGGAGAATTTCATCAAGGCAGGAGCCCTTGACAGCCTGGGAGGTACCAGAAAGCAGTTTATGAGCATCTATGTCCAGATCATGGATCGTATTGTAAAGGATAAGAAAAATAATCTGGCTGGTCAATTGACATTATTTGACATTGCATCAGAAGAAAATAAAGAGGAATTTGACATTAAAATGCCCAATGTGGGAGAATATAATAAGGAAATGCTACTGGGTTTTGAAAAGGAAGTGTTGGGAATCTATGTAAGCGGACATCCTATGGAGGAATACCAACAGCTGTGGGAACGATGGAAAAGTAACTCTACCATAGATTTTATGCTGGATGAAGACAGTGGCAAAGCTATTGTAGAGGATCAATCCAATGTGATCATCGGAGGTATGATTACAGAAAAGACTATTAAGTATACCAGAAATGACAAGGTCATGGCTTTTCTGACCATCGAAGATTTGGTAGGCAGTGTAGAAGTGGTGGTATTTCCCAAGGATTATGAAAAAAATGCAGCCCTTTTGGTGGAAGATGCCAAGATATTTGTGCGAGGACGGGCTTCCCTGGAGGAAGATAAGGATGGCAAGGTGATCTGTGAGCAGATTGTCAGTTTTGAAGAAGCGGCGCAGGGCGGATATCCGTTCCGGCGCAGATACGAAGGTGGCCGGGGCGGCTATGGAAGTGGCGGTTACGGAAGTGGCGGCAACGGTTACGACAGTGGTCATGGCAGCTACGTTAGCGGTCAGGCTGTTAATGGCGGAAAACTCCCTCAAGGTGTGTGGATTCAGTTCCCTGATGTGGAGAGTTACCGCGTGGCTGAGAAGAAACTGATGGAGGTCATAGCCGATTCGGATGGTTCTGACAACGTGGTAATCTTTATTAAAAACCCCAAATCTTGGAAAGTGTTACCACCAAATTTAAGTGTAAGAGCAGATGAACAGTTGGCACAAAAGTTGTTTTCTGTTTTTGGGAAAGAAAATGTTAAATTCCTAACAAAACCTATTGAAAATCGTCAAAAAGTGGATTAGAATAGAAACTTAAGTTATAATGCATATTTTAAGATACGTAATTGGGTTACTATAGGAGGTAACAGTATGGCAAAAGAGTTGCAAACAATTGATGTATTAACAAGTGGAGGAGATGCGCCGGGCATGAATGCGGCCATTCGTGCGGTGGTTAGAACTGCTATTGCAAGGGGCTTAAAGGTAAAGGGTATCAGAAAGGGTTATATGGGCCTTTTAAATGAAGAGTTCATAGATATGGAAGTGCGTAGTGTGTCTGAAATCATTCAGAAGGGCGGCACCATTCTCGGTACTGCCAGATGTAATGAGTTCAAGACTAAGGAAGGACAGCAAAAAGGTGCAGAAATCTGTCGGAATCATGGCATTGACGGTATCGTAGTCATTGGTGGTGACGGTTCTTATCGTGGTGCGCAGGCATTGTCCAGATTGGGCATCAATACCATCGGTCTTCCGGGGACCATCGACCTGGATATTGCATGTACAGACTATACCATTGGTTTTGACACGGCTGTGAACACTGCCATGCAGGCCATTGATAAGGTGAAGGATACTTCTTCCTCCCACGAGCGATGCAGTATCATTGAGGTAATGGGAAGAAATGCAGGATATATTGCACTTTGGTGCGGTGTGGCCAACGGCGCAGAAGATATTCTGATACCGGAAAAGTATGATTTTAACGAACAGAGCATTATCAACAATATCATTGCCAACAGAAGACGCGGTAAGACCCATCATATTATCATCAATGCAGAGGGAATCGGTCATTCCACTTCTATGGCGAGAAGAATCGAAGCAGCAACCGGTATTGAGACACGTGCAACGATTCTGGGACACATGCAGCGTGGTGGTAATCCTACTTGTAAGGATCGCTATTATGCTTCCATCATGGGGGCTTATGCTGTGGACATTCTGCTGAAAGGCAAGACTAACAGAGTAGTAGGACGTCAGCACGGACGGTTTGTGGACTTTGATATAGAAGAAGCCCTGAATATGCATAAGGATATCAATGAATATGAGTGGGAAGTGGCTCATTTATTATAGTAGATGCAGTCTTTCTTGCAATTCGGCAGAGAGGAGTGGCGTATGATTACCAGCACATCTAATCAAAAGGTGCGGCAAGTAGTACAATGGCAGACGAAAGCAAAGGAACGTAAGAAAGCTGACATTTTTCTTGCAGAAGGTTTTAAGATGCTGGAGGAGGCTCCGGCAGAATGGATACGGGAGATTTATTTGTCAGAGGAGTGCCTGGACAAAGCGAAGGATAATCCGCTTATATGGAGGAAACTTCTACAGACCGGCTATGAGACGGTATCGGAAGAGGTGTTTCGTAAAATGTCTGATACCCAGACCCCCCAGGGCATTTTGACAGTCTTGAAGAGACCACAGTATCATTTGGAAGAGCTTTTAGACCGGGAGAATCCTCTGTTCGTGGTATTAGAGGATCTGCAGGATCCTGGAAATCTGGGGACTATTGTGAGGACAGGAGAAGGCGCGGGAATCACAGGTGTGATCATGTCGGTTGGTACGGTGGATATCTTTAATCCTAAGGTGATCAGAGCCACCATGGGCTCTGTTTATCGTGTGCCTTTTGTGTATATGGAGAATCTGGCTGATACTCTTGGCATCTTGCATAAAAAGGGAATACATACCTATGCAGCCCACTTAAAAGGTGAGAAATATTATGATAGTTTTTCTTTTCAGGAGCCTACAGCTTTCCTGATCGGAAATGAAGGCAACGGTTTAAAAAAGGAGACGGCAGACATGGCAGAGCATTATCTCAAGATTCCCATGGAAGGACAGGTGGAATCGTTAAATGCAGCCATAGCTACAGCGCTTTTAATGTATGAGGCTCATAGACAACGGATTTAAAATTTGGAAAGGTTAGGGAGTAAGATTATGACAATCGGATTTATAGGACTTGGAAATATGGCCGGTGCCATCATTGGAGGTATGCTTAAGAAAGGTGTGGCAGAACAAAGTGCACTTTGGGGTTCAGACAAAACTGAAAAAACCCTGAATACAGCAAAGGAAAAATTTAACATGCATGTGACCCTGGATAACCGTGAGGTGGCAAGGAATGCGGACATCCTGTTTCTGGCAGTGAAGCCGGGTTTTATGGGGGAAGTAATTGATCAGATTAAGGATGTAGTGACAGAAGAAATGTTGATTGTAAGCATTGCGGCAGGCAAAACTCTGGACTACCTGTATGAAGCCTTTGGCAACAGAGCTCTGAAAATCATTCGTTGTATGCCCAATACCCCGGCGTTGGTTCTGGAGGGCTGCACCGGTGTGTGTCCTTCAAATAACGTGTCAGAGCAGGAGCTTTCTCAGGTACTTTGTCTGCTTCAGGCATTTGGCACAGCCAGTGTGGTACCGGAGCGCCTGATGGATGTGGTAGTGGGTATCAGTGGCAGTTCCCCTGCTTATGTATTTATGTTCATCGAAGCTATGGCTGATGCGGCTGTGGCAGAGGGCATGCCAAGAGCGCAGGCCTATGAATTTGCAGCCCAGGCAGTCCTTGGCAGTGCCAAGATGGTACTGGAGACCGGCAGGCATCCCGGAGAGCTGAAGGATATGGTGTGCTCCCCGGCAGGAACTACCATACAAGCTGTAAAAGTTTTAGAGGAAAAGGGCTTTCGGGCGGCAGTGATGGATGCTGTGGAGGCTTGTGTGGAGAAGTCCAGAAACTTGTGATATATTTGCTTGGAAAATTTTGGGGTTGACAAATCTAAAAACATTTGCTATTATAACACCCGTAACAAATTTAACAATTATGTAATAATTTGGTTATAAACTTGGTAAAATATCATGTGTTTATAACACAGTACGTTGAGATTTGTTGGAGGTAAAGAAAATGGCAAGAAGCAGAAGGCTGCTTGTAGCTTTGTTGGGAATTGTGTTATCCCTATCCCTGACAGTGCAGACAGGCATGACCGCACAAGCTGGCAGCAAGAGGAATTACCTGGATTCTTTGAATGGCGGTGTAGCAGCCATACTGGATCCCAGTGCGATGAATAGCATCGGGGCAGTGAATGTTGCAGATAAGAAAGTAACGACTGAAAAAGAGCCGGAATCTACAAGAGTCATGGCAAATGTAAAGGATGCGCTCAACATCAGAAGTGAAGCAGATGAAAATGCAAAAAAATTAGGAAAGTTATATAAGGACTGTGGCGGTACCATTCTGGAGAGAAGAGATGGCTGGACCAAATTACAGTCCGGCAATCTCATCGGATGGGCCAAGGATGAATATCTGCTGTTCGGTGAGGAGGCGGAAAACTTGGCCAATAGTGTAGGCAAGATGGTGGCACATTTGGATGATGCACTCCGTGTCCGTAAGGAAGCCAATATTGAGTCAGGTGTGTACGGTATTCTGCCCAAGGGAGAGATGGTTGAAGTAGTATCCATAGAAGAGTCTGTGGAAGGATCCATAGAAGAAAATAAATGGATCTGCATCAACTATGAAGGAAAGAACGGTTACGTATCTTCTGATTATGTGACTTTGGATTTCCTGATCGATACCGGTGAGACGTTGGAGGAGATCAAGGCCAGAGAGAAGGCTGAGAAGGAAGCAAAGCGTCATGTGAATTATGGTGAGTATACGGCAGATGCTGATACCATCACGCTTTTGGCCGCACTGATCCATTGCGAGGCAGGCGGAGAGAGCTATGAAGGACAGGTGGCTGTAGGTGCGGTAGTCATGAACCGCGTGCGCAGCAAGGCTTATCCTAACACCATCCATGGTGTAATTTATGCATCCGGTCAGTTTACGCCAGCCATGACCGGTAAATTAGATAGAGTGTTAGAATCGGGTAAGATTTACGAAAGTTGTTTCAAAGCTGCAAAGGAGGCACTTTCCGGTGTTTCCAATGTGGGTGATCTGACCCACTTCCGTCGTATCAACGGCCGTGAAGGTCTGATCATCGGAAATCACGTATTTTACTAAAGAATCCAAGGTACATCCCTGAAGAATACGTCGGATGTGCAGTCAAGGTCCCTTGCGTTATGCAGGGGACCTTTTAAAATTTACCATTGCGTATATGTCAGAAATGTAGTAAACTATAGATAACAAAAACATGGCAGGAAAGGAGGAGTAACATGGTAGAACAGATTATTTTTTGGCTTGTGCTTTTGATCGTATTGCTGGGAATTGAAATGGCCACCATGGGGCTTACCACCATTTGGTTTGCAGGAGGCGCTTTGGTAGCAATTCTGGCCGCACTCTTACATGCACCGATCATTGTTCAGATCGTGCTGTTCTTCCTGGTGGCGCTTGTATTGCTTATCTTTACAAGACCGGTTGCAGTCAGGTATTTTAACAAGGACCGCATCAGAACCAATGTGGAGAGCATTGTAGGGATGCAGGCCATCGTGACGGAAGAGATCGATAATCTGCAGGCTAAGGGTAAGGTGACTGTGAATGGTCAGGAGTGGACGGCCAGAAGTGTTGTGGAAGGCAAGTCCATCGAAGCAGGAGCTGTTGTAACAGTAGTTTCTGTCAGCGGTGTGAAGCTGATGGTAAGTGAATCCGGAACTGTATAATTTCGGGTTCGGGGGTTTACTAATAAAGTTTAAGTGTGTAGAACACACGGATAGGAGTAGGGTATGCAATATATTTTAATCGCTGTTATTTTAATTTTAATCTGGGTGGCAATTTCCTGTATCAAGATTGTGCCTCAGGCACAGGCTTATGTGGTAGAGCGTCTGGGTGCTTATCAGGGCACATGGTCAGTAGGCTTCCACTTTAAGGTGCCTTTTATCGATAAGGTGGCCAGAAGGGTGAATCTGAAGGAGCAGGTGGCAGATTTTCCGCCTCAGCCGGTGATCACCAAGGATAATGTTACCATGAGAATCGATACAGTAGTTTTTTATCAGATCACAGATCCAAAATTGTTTACCTATGGTGTGGAGAATCCTATGATGGCAATTGAGAACTTGACCGCCACCACTCTTCGTAACATCATCGGTGACCTGGAGCTGGATCAGACATTGACTTCCCGTGAGACCATCAATACCAAGATGCGCGCAGCTCTTGATATTGCAACCGATCCCTGGGGCATTAAGGTAAATCGTGTAGAGTTAAAGAATATCATTCCTCCCGCTGAGATCCAGAATGCCATGGAGAAACAGATGAAGGCGGAGCGTGAGAGACGTGAAGCCGTAACCAGAGCTGAAGGTGAGAAGAAAGCTAAGGTGCTTGTGGCCGAAGGTGAAAAGGAATCTGCTATCCTTCGTGCAGAAGCTGAGAAGCAGTCTGCTATCCTTCGTGCAGAAGCTGAGAAAGAAAAGATGATCCGCGAGGCTGAAGGTGAAGCAGAGGCTATCCTCAAAGTACAGCAGGCTAACGCAGACGGTATCCGCATGCTCAAAGAAGCCGGTGCCGATGAAGCGGTCCTGAAGATGAAGAGTCTGGAAGCCTTCTCTAAGGTAGCGGACGGTCAGGCCACAACCATTCTGTTGCCCGCAGAATTGCAAGGAATCGCCAGTCTTGCTGCTACCCTGAAAGAGACTGCCAAATAAAAATAATAAGTACTGGGATGCCCTTTCACTCATCAGGGCATCCCTTGTTTTTGCAAAAAACTAGCTTTTTGATACATTCTCCTCTTGCATTTGCGTTATGAATGAGATATAGTTATTGTATATGCCATTAGGAGGTTTATAGTATGAATTTAAAAGGACGCGATTTTTTGAAGCTTCTGGATTTTACATCAGAAGAGATTACATATTTATTAGATTTAGCTGCAGACCTAAAGGCCAAGAAGAAGCAGGGAATTCCTGTGGATACACTGCGCGGCAAGAATGTAGCACTGATTTTTGAGAAGACCAGTACTCGTACCAGATGTGCTTTTGAGGTGGCAGCCCATGATCTGGGAATGGGTACTACTTATCTGGATCCCTCCAGCTCTCAGATCGGGAAGAAGGAGAGCATTGCAGACACTGCCAGAGTCCTTGGCGGGATGTTTGAGGGAATCGAATATAGAGGTTTTGGGCAGGATATCGTGGAGGAACTGGCTAAGTATTCTAAGGTGCCGGTGTGGAATGGTCTGACCAATGAGTTTCATCCTACCCAGATGCTTGCAGATCTTCTGACTATTCGGGAACATTTCGGTCATGTGGAAGGGATCAAGCTGACTTATATGGGTGATGCCCGTTATAACATGGGCAATTCCCTGATGGTGGCCTGTGCGAAGATGGGAATGCATTTTACAGCCTGCACCACGCAGAAGTATTTTCCGGATAGTGCGCTGGTGGCAGAGTGTCGTGAGATTGCGGCTCAGACCGGTGGTACCATCACTTTGACAGAAGATGTGATGGAAGGAACGAAAGGTTCAGATGTGATTTATACGGATGTATGGGTATCCATGGGAGAACCGGATGAGGTGTGGACTGAGAGAATTGCAGAGCTGAAGCCTTATCAGGTGAATAAGGCCGCCATGGACAATGCCGGGGAACATGCAATCTTTATGCATTGTCTGCCTGCTTTCCATGATCTGAATACTAAGATTGGTGTGCAGATCGCAGAGAAATTCGGGATTACGGAGATGGAGGTCACTCACGAGGTGTTTGAGTCTGCCCAGTCTCTTGTATTTGAAGAGGCTGAAAACCGTATGCATACCATTAAGGCTGTCATGGCTGCTACGCTGTAGGACGGCGGAGACTTAAAGAATGAGGACGGATGATTATAATCTTGCAGGGATTGGGAAGAAGCTTACAACGAAGTGGGTAGGCAGCAGGTTGTCATTTTACGAATCCATAGATTCTACCAATATGCGGGCCTGGCAAGAGGCCCAGAAGGGTGCGCCCCACGGGACGCTGATCGTGGCTGACCTTCAGACATCCGGAAGGGGCAGACGGGGAAGAAGCTGGGAGAGTCCGGCAGGTGTCAATATTTATTTTTCATTGATTCTGCGGCCTGACCTTGTGCAGGATAAAGCGTCTATGCTGACCATTACCATGGCACATTCGGTAAGTAAGGCTCTAGCCGGAAATACAGGGATTGATTGTCAGATCAAATGGCCCAATGATATCGTGGTAAACGGCAAGAAGGTCTGCGGAATCCTTACAGAGATGGGATTTAATAAGGACGGAGGCTATTATGTAGTGGTGGGCGTAGGTATCAATGTAAGGCCACAGCATTTTGCACCGGAGCTTGCAGATAAGGCCACCAGTCTGGAGGATGAGGATGGCAGGTTACAAAAGTTATCAAGAAGTCACCTGCTTGCCGAAATCATGGATGCCTTTGAAGCGGATTATGACAGTCTTATGGTCTGTCAAGACCTGACAGGGATTTTAGAGAGTTATAACCATATGTTGATCAATCGGAATGCCCGGGTAAGAGTCCTGGACCCCAAAGGAGAATATGAGGGGGAATCCTGTGGCATAACTAAAACAGGAGAGCTTCTGGTGGAGACTGCTGACGGAACAATGGTGCAGGTCTATGCCGGTGAAGTTTCCGTCCGGGGAATCTATGGTTATGTGTAGGAGATATATTTATGGATGATAACAGGATAGTGCTCTGCGGAGCCAATGCCTATGAGCAGAAATATTATTTTAATGAGCAGTTTAACGCCATACCGGATTCTATTAAGGATGAGCTTAGGATCATCTGTGTGCTTTTTACAGAAGAGGTGGGTGGCATCTTTACCATCGTGTTTGAAGAAGATGGCACCTTGTCTCTGGAAACCAATGCAGAGGAAAATGATTTTTATTATGATGAGATATCCAGCGGCCTTTTGGTGGGAGAAATCCGCAGGAAAAGGCAGGATCTTTTGGAATCCTTGAGTCTGTATTATCGGGTATTTATCCTGAAAGAGGATGTTTCGAGTCTGTTGGAGGAAGAATAATGATTTTAGTAGTTGATGTGGGAAATACCAATATGACCCTGGGAGTGTACGATGGTGAGGAACTTAAGGCTACGTTTCGGATGATGACGAAGACACCAAGAACATCTGATGAATATGGTGTGATGCTGAATACGCTTCTGAATACCAAGGGCATCACTACCCAGATGATCGAGGGATGTATCGTTGCCAGCGTAGTTCCGGATGTGATGCATTCTCTGACAGGCGGTATCGTGCGTTACGTAGGTGTGAAGACATTGACGGTAGGTCCGGGGTTAAAGACAGGTATCAAGATCATTACCGAGAATCCCAGGGCCATCGGTGCTGACAGAATCGTGGATGCGGTGGCAGCTTATGAGAAATATGGTGGGCCTGTGTTGGTCATTGACTTCGGCACGGCCACTACCTATGATCTGGTGACGGCAGAGGGTCATTTTGCAGCAGGTATTACGGCTCCGGGCATTCGGATCAGCTCTGAAGCACTGTGGTCTCAGGCAGCCAAGTTGCCCAAGATCGAGATCAAGAAGCCTAAATCTATTCTTGCACAGGAGACCATTACCAGTATGCAGGCAGGGCTGGTATATGGGCAGATCGGTCAGACAGAGTATATTATCCGCAAAGTCAAAGAAGAGAGTGGGCTGCCGGATTTGAAGGTGGTTGCTACCGGAGGACTGGGCAGGCTGATTTCTGATGAGACAGAAGAAATCGATGTGTATGACAGCGCCCTGACGCTGGATGGTCTTAGGATCATTTATGAGAAAAACCGCAGATAGGGTGAGTTGTATGAGTAAATTAACGATAGGCAATGTGTCTTTGGATAACAATGTCATACTGGCTCCCATGGCAGGCGTAACAGACCTGCCATTTCGTCTGTTATGCAGAGAGCAGGGAGCCGGTCTGATCTGTATGGAAATGGTCAGCGCTAAGGCTATTTTATACAACAACAGGAATACCGAAGAATTGATGGAGATCCACCCGCAGGAAAAACCGGTTTCTTTGCAGCTTTTTGGTTCTGATCCGGATATTTTAAGTGAAATGGCCAAAAGAATCGAAGAGAAGCCTTTTGATATTCTGGACCTGAATATGGGGTGTCCGGTACCTAAGGTGGTGAATAATGGAGAGGGTTCTGCGCTTATGAAAAATCCTAAGCTGGTGGAACAGATTCTGACAGGACTGGTGAAAGCCGTGAAAAAGCCTGTTACAGTGAAGATTCGCAAAGGTTTTGATGAATCCTGTGTGAACGCAGTAGAGATTGCTCGGATCGCAGAGAACTGCGGCGTGGCAGCAGTGGCCGTCCATGGGCGCACCAGGCAGCAGTATTACAGTGGAAAAGCGGATTGGGATATTATCGCAGCAGTGAAAGATGCAGTAAAGATTCCGGTGATTGGTAACGGCGATGTGGACAGCCCAGAGGCAGCTGCAGCAATGCTTGCACACACTGGCTGTGACGGTGTCATGATCGGAAGAGCTGCCCAGGGAAATCCATGGATCTTCAGGGAAATAGTTTCGTTTCTGGAGACCGGGGAACTTCTTCCCAAACCTTTGGCAAAAGAGAAAAAGGAATTGATCCTTAAGCATGCTTCACTGCAGCTTAAGGTAAAGGGAGAATATACGGCAGTCAGAGAAATGCGTAAGCACCTTGCCTGGTATACAGTGGGGATGCCTCATTCTGCCAGATTCCGCCAGACCATCAATACCATAGAGAGTATGGAGGAGCTGATCACAGCAGTGGACACGATTTTTGGGGAGTAAAATACAAGGAATAGAATAGATCCGTTCATCATATATTGATATCATGGATACGATTATTTACCTTAAAATGGACAAAAGGCAAAGACAGGAACTGCCGGTGTTTCATATAAACTTATTACGGTCCGGGGATTGTCAGACACTGATTTTGGAAGGTATGCAGATTCTCTATGTGACCATACCCTGGAATATTGAGAAAAGATATGCCTGTTGGCCCAGAGAATTGCCGGGCTGGCTGCTTCCTTTTTTCGGATACAGTGCTTCCATTGAAACAATCTATGATCTTAACGTGGAGAAGTGGCTGGAAGAAAAAGGCATGAGGGATGAGTGGGAGAAACTTTGGCCCTATCCTGCTTACAGAGAATATCATCGGCCGGAATATGCCAAGGCACTTTTTTCCAAGGGAATGGAACAGTTTGGTCAGAAACAGGTTCACTGTTTTGTGCTGGGCTATGAGAATTATATGCCACAGATCCTGGCATCTTTTTTTAAAAGGATCAGGACGCTGACTTTTATCATTGCAGGAGAGTGCCCTGTTGAGCTTGTGGAATATCTGGAAGAGCTTGCCTGGGAGGAAGGACTGGCAGCAAAGGTTCAGGAGCTTTCGGACAAGACCGGATACCGCATACTTAGACTTCAGTGCGACACACCGGCTCTGATTCTTGACTTTACAGGGGAAGAGAAGGTTGCTCCCACCGGTGCTGTTCAAAGCTTGATATGGATCGATATGGACTCTTTGGAAGCCAAAAAACATAAAATATTGGTAAAATCCGGAGAAACTGTCTATTTTTCTATGAAAGAAGAGTGGGGAAGACTTGACACTGTGGACAAAAATGGGTATAATACCTTAGTTAATTAGGTAATTTGGGGCACAGGTGTACAGTTGATGTAGAAGTGCACCAGAACGGTTATGGCAAAATAAAGGGAAGAAGGGTACAGCAAAATGCAGGAAAAGAAAAACATTTTAACTTATGAAGGTTTAAGGAAATACGAAGACGAGCTTCATGAGCTGAAGGTCTTCAAGCGCAAGGAAGTGGCACAGAAGATCAAAGAGGCAAGAGAGCAGGGCGACTTGTCTGAGAATGCAGAGTACGATGCTGCTAAGGATGAACAGCGTGATATCGAAGCAAGGATCGAAGAGCTGGAGAAGATTCTGAAGAATGCAGAAGTCGTGGTAGAAGACGAAGTGGATCTGGATAAGATCAACATCGGCTGCAAGGTAAAGATCCTGGATATGGAATTCGACGAAGAACTGGATTACAAGATCGTAGGATCAACTGAGGCAAACAGCTTAAAGGGTAAGATTTCTAACGAGAGCCCTGTAGGAAAAGCACTGATGGGCTGCAAGGTGGGAGATACTGTAGAAGTAGATACTCCGGCAGGTACTTGTTCTTATAAAGTGTTGGAGATTCAGAGAAGTAACTAATGAGATAAAGGAGTGGAGACAGTGGCAGGAGCACAAAATAACGTTCAGGAGCAGGACATTAATCAGTTGTTAAAGGTGAGAAGAGAGAAGCTGGCTGCTTTGCAGGAAGCCGGCAAGGATCCTTTTCAGATCACCAAATATGATGTGACACATCATAGCGTAGAGATCAAGGACAATTTTGACGCATTGGAAGGTCAGATCGTCAGAGTGGCAGGCCGTATCATGTCAAAGCGTGTCATGGGTAAGGCGTCTTTCTGTAATATTCAGGATCTTCCCGGCAATATTCAGTCTTATGTGGCGAGAGACAGCGTGGGTGAAGAGCCTTATGCTGATTTCAAGAAATATGATGTGGGCGATATCGTAGGTATCGAGGGTGAAGTATTTAAGACCAAGACAGGAGAGATCTCCATTCATGCTGCCAAGGTGACACTGCTCACCAAGAGCCTGCAGATTCTGCCTGAGAAGTTCCACGGTCTCACTAATACAGACATTCGTTATCGTCAGCGTTATACAGACCTGATCATGAATGGTGATGTAAAAGAGACTTTTGTAAAGAGATCTAAGATCATCAGCGCTATCCGCCGTTATCTGGAAGGTGAAGGCTTCCTGGAGGTAGAGACTCCTATGCTGGTATCCAACGCAGGCGGTGCTGCTGCAAGACCTTTTGAGACCCATTACAATGCCCTGGATGAGGATGTGAAGCTGCGTATCTCACTGGAGCTGTACCTGAAGAGATTGATCGTAGGCGGTCTGGAGAGAGTCTATGAGATCGGTCGTGTTTTCCGTAACGAAGGTCTTGATACCAGACACAATCCGGAATTCACTCTGATGGAGTTATACCAGGCATATACCGATTATAACGGTATGATGGATCTGACAGAGAATATGTTCCGCTATGTGGCTCAGGAAGTGTGCGGTACTACCCTGATCCCTTATGCAGAAGCAATGATCGATCTGGGCAAGCCTTTTGAGCGTATGACTATGATCGATGCAGTGAAGAAATATGCAGGTGTTGACTTCGACGAAATTGCTGATACAGAAGCAGCCAAGAAGATTGCTGACGAAAAGGGTGTTCACTATGAGAAGCGCCACACCAAGGGCGATATCCTGAACCTGTTCTTTGAGGAGTTTGTAGAAGAGCATCTGATTCAGCCGGTATTCATCATGGATCATCCGGTAGAGATCTCACCGCTGACCAAGAGAAAGCCGGACAAGCCCGATTATGTAGAGCGTTTCGAACTGTTTATCTATGGCCGTGAAATGTGTAATGCTTACTCTGAGCTGAATGATCCTATTGATCAGAGAGAGAGATTCAAGGCTCAGGAGGCTGCACTTGCTGCCGGAGATGAGGAAGCGAATACCACTGATGAAGACTTCATGAATGCACTGGAGATCGGTATGCCTCCTACCGGTGGTATTGGTTATGGAATTGATAGATTGGTAATGCTTTTGACCAATTCACCGGCCATCAGAGATGTGTTGCTGTTCCCCACAATGAAGAGTTTGGATAAATAAAACATCACATAAGTTGTTATAAAATGTGGGATTCTACGTAAGTATGATATAAGCGAAATATAAGTCTACAAGACTCTACGGCCTCGCGGGCTTATACCTGTGTGGCCTTTGCTTTTTTTGAGAACTATTTGAAGCGCGAGGAAGTATATTGTTCTTAGTGGTGGTACTGGATGAAGAGATACATAAGAGTAGAATGTGATGGATAATAAAAATATGAAGGAGAATAATAGATGAGGCGCATAGAAAAATTGATGAAAGGGTGGAACTTCACTGGGAAAGATGGTGTAAGCGTTTCAGTGGATTTGCCTCATACATGGAACAATAAGGATGGACAGGATGGAGGAAACGATTATTATCGTGGCACTTGTATCTATGATTGTGTGTTGCAAAAACCGGAATTTACTGCAGACGAAAGAGTTTATCTTCAGTTTCATGGTGTCAATTCCAGTGCAAAAGTAATCTTCAATGACCATGTAGTTTGTAAGCGGGATGGTGGATACTCCACATTCCGCATAGACGTAACAGACCTGCTTGTAGATTGGAATAAACTGGTTGTCGAGGTTGATAACAGCATAAACGACAGAGTATATCCGCAGAAGGCAGACTTTACTTTTTATGGCGGAATTTATAGAGATGTGGAGTTGCTGATTGTTTCTAAGGAACACTTTGACTTGGATTACTATGGTGGTCTTGGTATAAAGTATAGCGCAGAGGTGTCCGGAAAAGATGCGAAAGTAAAGGTGGTTACCTATGTAAATGAAACCGCGAAAGAGGCAGGCGCTGTGACAAGGGTTTCCTTGCTGGATGCAGAGGGAGCGGTAGTAGCAAAGGCAGAAGGTAGCGATGTGACCCTTGACGTTACAGATGTTCATCTTTGGGACGGTTTGGAAGATCCTTATCTATATGTTCTGAAAGCAGAACTCGTAAAAGAAGGATGTGTAGTAGATGAAATTTCTTGTAACTGTGGAGTTCGTTATTTTGAAATCAGTCCGGTAGATGGATTCCATTTGAACGGAAGACCTTATCCACTGCATGGAGTGGCCCGCCATCAGGATTATAGAGATTTGGGGAATGCAATATCTGCAAATGAGCATGACAGGGACATGGAATTGATCCGTGAGGTTGGCGCCAATACAATCCGGCTTTCCCACTATCAGCATGATCAGTATTTTTATGACCTTTGCGATAAGTGTGGAATGATTGTATGGGCAGAGATACCATATATCTCAGAGCATCTTGCAAACGGCAATGAAAACACGATTTCCCAGATAAAAGAGTTGATTGTGCAGAATTACAATCATCCAAGTATTGTGATATGGGGCATATCCAACGAAATTACGATTTCAGGTGGCAGGCTGAAAACGCAGATGCTGGCAAATCATCATGTATTAAATGATCTTTGCCATGAAATGGACCCGACACGTCCAACAACACTTGCCTGCTATGCAATGTGTCTGCACTGGAATCCAGTGGCGCATATTACGGATTTGGTTGGTTGGAACTTATACCTTGGATGGTATACCCCCTGTTTATGGTTGAATGATTTCTGGATCAAGTTGTGGCATATTCTATATCCAAACAGACGGCTTTGCTATTCAGAGTATGGTGCTGAGGGTATGCCCAATCTGCATAGCAGAAAGCCCAAACGTGGTGATAATACAGAAGAATATCAGAGGAAATATCATGAATTTATGCTGGAATGTTTCAAGCGACATCCCTATATGTGGGCGACCTACTACTGGAATATGTTTGATTTTGCGGCAGATGCCAGAAATCAGGGCGGTGAGCCCGGTATGAATCACAAAGGAATGATTACCTTTGACAGAAAAATAAAGAAAGATGTTTTCTACCTCTATAAAGCGTACTGGACAGAAGCCCCTTTTGTGTACTTGACAGGAAAGAGATATGAATATCGCGCAGAGGCAACAACGGAAGTCACAGTATACTCTAATCTAAATGAGGTGTCACTTTATAACAATGGCAAAATGGTGGGGACGAAAAAGGGAGAAAAAGTCTTCAAATTCCGCATGCCAATGGAAGATACCAATCAGTTAGAAGTAAAAGCAGGTGAATACACAGACAGCGCCGTGATTTACAAAACGGATAAACCACGTCCGGAATACAGACTAAAAAAGAAAGACAGTGCAAACTGGATGTAGTGAAGAAAGATGAAAATGCGACAGCGTTTCATTATATATCAAAGAAAGGATACAAAAGAACATGAACAAAAAAGAGATTAAGGCCCACAAAAAGGCCTACAAAAAAGCGCTTAGAAAAGCCAGAAGGCCTTGGAAATTCTTGACAATTCTAACAGGTGTGTTTTCATTTGTTTTAATTGCGGCATTTATTGTTTGTTCAATTTTTGACAATACACTGGCCTTATTTACAGGAGGAACCTTCTGGGTATTAGAAAATGAAGATTCTAATGCCGTATATTATGAAGGAGATTTTGCTTCCGAGGCAGAAAGAATTGCAAAAGGTGCTGAACTTGTAAAACAGGTGGAAGCAGAAGGAACAGTACTTCTTATGAATGAGGCAGAAACGCTGCCACTTGTCAAAGGAGCAAAAGTTAGTTTGTTTTCAACATCCGCAGCAGACATCGTTTACGGTGGAACAGGGTCTGCCAATGTTGACACATCCAAATGTGACAACTTAAAAGTTGCATTGGAAAAAGCAGATTTTGAAGTAAACCAGACTTTGTGGGATTTCTACACTGTTGGAGACGCTGCTGCTTATAAGCGCAAAGATGCCGGTGCCACAGCCCAGGATTCTGCCACATCTGATGTAGATACCACTGCATATGGGGCAGCAGCTATTGTGGAAGCTCCTTGGAGACTTTATTCGGAAGAAGTACTTGCTTCTGTAGAAAACTACGGTGATGCGGCAATCGTTGTATTGTCTCGTATCGGTGGAGAAGGCGCAGATGCATACTTTGACCATACATTAGGCGATGGTTCAAACTATCTGGAACTGAATGAGACAGAAAGAGAAATGATGGCCGGCATCAAAGCCCTCAAAGATGCCGGAAAAGTAGACAAAATCGTAGTGCTCATCAATACCTCCAATGCACTTCAGGTTGATTTCTTGAAAAACAATGAGTTCGGTGTTGACGCAGTAATGTGGATTGGCGGTGTAGGTATTACCGGTATCAATGCTGTGGCTGAAATTTTAAGCGGTCAGATTAATCCTTCCGGTAGCTTGGTTGACACATACTACTATGACAACTATTCCACAGCAGCAATGCAGAACTTTGTAAAAATACAGTATGATGGAGATTTATCCTTAATTCCCGGACATGCAGACACATACATGATTTACCAGGAAGGTATTTATGTGGGATATAAATACAATGAAACTCGTTATGAAGACTTTGTAATGGGTACAGGAAATGCCGGAAACTATGCATACAATAATGAAGTGGCATTCCCGTTCGGATATGGTCTTAGCTACACCGAATTTGAATACAGTGATATGACCCTGTCCTATGACGCGGCAACAACAACTTATACGATTCAGGTAAAAGTTACAAATACCGGTAATGTGCCCGGTAAGGAAACCGTTCAGATTTATGTTTCCAGTCCTTACACACAGTATGATATTGAAAATAATGTGGAAAAAGCTTCTGTTTCATTGGTTGGATTTGAGAAAACCGGCATCCTGGAACCTGGTAAACAGGAAATACTCACTATCGAAGTAGATGGCGACTATGTGGCAAGCTATGATGCTTATGGCGCCGGTACCTATATTATGGATGCGGGAGACTATCTGTTCACAGCAGCTACAGACGCACATAATGCTGTAAATAATGTGTTGGCAGCAAAAGGGTATACACCCAAAAACACAAAGGGACGTATGGATGTAGAGGGTAATAAGGATTTAGTATGCGTATGGAATAATCCAAAACTGGATATAACAACATACGCCGTAAGTGATGCCGGAGTTAAAATTGAAAACCGTTTAAATGCTTCTGACCCTAACTTGAATCCGGAAGTAGGTGTGAAAATTACTTATTTAACCCGTAATGACTGGGAAGGCACAATGCCTAATATTAAAAACACAGTGAAAATTGCATTGAATGATTACTTAATCAATGGTCTTCAAGATCAGCAGTATCAGACAGATCCGAATACAACTGTAGAAATGCCTACATTGGATGCGGACAATGGCTTAAAACTTTATGATATGATTGGCCTTGATTATGACGATCCTAAGTGGAATGAGTTGTTAGATCAGATGTCCTATGAAGATATGATTTCATTGGTGGCAGATTCCTTCCATTGGACAATGCCGATTGAATCTATTCAGGCCCCCGGTACACGTGATGAAAATGGTCCACAGGGATTAACAGTGGCATTGTTTGGAAGTGGGCTTGGTGTAGAGACAACTGCGCTTACATCAGAAGACGTATTAGCGGCAACATTTAATAAAGAATTAGTGTATGAAATTGGTAACATTGTAGGTAATGACTGTCTTGATGCAAAAGTAACTTTCCTTTATGGCCCCGGCGCAAATACACATAGAACACCTTACGGTGGACGTAACTTTGAATATTATTCAGAAGATAGTGTACTTGCATCAGAAATCGGAAAAGCTGAAGT
>JAFYSG010000033.1 GCA_017559435.1 Lachnospiraceae bacterium | reverse complement strand
CCAGCAGCGAGCCCAGCAGTGAGCCCAGCAGTGAGCCCAGCAGTGAGCCCAGCAGTGAGCCCAGCAGCGAGCCCAGCAGCGAGCCCAGCAGTGAGCCCAGCAGCGAGCCCAGCAGCGAGCCCAGCAGTGAGCCCAGCAGCGAGCCCAGTGAACCCGCTGATTATACAACAGTGATTTATTATGAGGATTTTGAGGGTGATACGAAATTCAGTAGTAACCTCACTACTGGTGGTGTAGGTGCTAGTTTTTCAATCAGTAATGCGACAGAGGGTATCACCAGCAGTAAAGTGCAAGGTGATTATGCGGTAATGGCCTATGATGCAAGTACTTGGACCAAAAATGTTTACCCCACAATCCGTGTTGTTTACGGAAACTATGCTTCTGCTCCGGTTCGAAATGCCGGACATGATATTAGTCAGTTTTCCAAAACCCAGGTAAGCGTGGATGTTTGTCCGACTACTCCAGGTAAAAATTATAATATTAAGTTCTGGGACAAATGGAGTACAACTACAACGTTATCGGAAGTGTTGATTACTCTTGGCGCTGATGGAAAAGTATCATTCGCAGGAGCTCCGGAAGTTAAGGTTGATTACAACTTAAATGAATGGATGAGCTTTGATGTGTTCTTTGAATTTAAAGAAGGTCAAGGTACATATT
Source organism: Lachnospiraceae bacterium (assembly GCA_017559435.1). GTDB lineage: Bacteria > Bacillota > Clostridia > Lachnospirales > Lachnospiraceae > Acetatifactor. Next base: position 4,153 of record JAFYSG010000033.1, on the reverse strand, counting down.
CCATCTATCTGAATGGTGCTTTGGTTGTTGAGAATGCTGCCACTACCAAGCTGAATGCATGTGTAGAATCTGTTGACGTCACATCGACAGAGACTGAAGCTACAAAACTAAGTGGTACTATTTTTGTAGATAACATGAGAATTGCAATTGATCTGCCTGAGGCTTGATGACGATCCTGACAGCGTGCCCGACAAGGCAGCTGAGTAAGCGAATGTAGTCAAGAACTGAGAACGTTTGCAAGCAGAAAGAGGGTGTCCCAAAAGTCATGAAATGACTTGAGGGGGCTACCCTCTTTCTTTCTGCAAAAAAAAGAGAACGGTTACCAATTTATTAATTTGTTAATTTTTCTATTTTTGAAACTTTTCACCCATAAAAATCGTCTATATAAATGATAGAGAAAATTGATGCAGTTTTGAAACAATTAGATGTTAGTTTATACTTTGCAGGAGAATAACTGTGGCTCATATGAGGAGAGTAGTATAAAAATAATGTATAGAAAGGAGAACTGTGGGGTGAAAACAAGCGTGGGAAATAACATACTGGTGTATAACAACAATACGGGGATTGTTGAAAGAATGAAACCATTATTTGCAGGGGAAGGATTGAAAGTAATGGTGGCAGGAGATTTTTTTGAACTTCTGGAGATTCTGGAAGACCAGAATGTTCATCTTCTGATAATGGACGTAGCGCTGAAGGACAAAGGGTTCGTAAGTGGGATTGAGGTAATTGCGGCTATCAGAAAGAGGAGTAGTGTGCCGATCATCATTGTGTCGGCAGATGAGAAGGAGAGTACGAAGATTCTGGCGTTAAATGCAGGAGCAGATGACTATGTTACTGTGAACTGTAATCCGCTGGAGCTTCTGGCAAGGGTAAAATCCCAGCTAAGGCGTTATACACAGCTGGTAAATATGTGTGCGAATATTGACAGGATTTATAAGGTGGACGGGCTGGTGATCGATGATATGAAGCGGAAAGTATCAGTGGACGGTAAGGATGTGAGGCTAACGCCCATTGAGTACAAAATACTCAGATTGCTGGTGCAAGAGCGGGGAAAGGTTTTTTCCATTACCCAGATCTATGAATCCATCTGGCATATGCAGGCTTTTGGGGCGGATAATACCATTGCGGTACATATTCGTCATATTCGTGAGAAGATTGAGAGAGATCCCAAGGAACCACGATACTTGAAAGTAGTGTGGGGAACCGGGTATAAAGTTGGATAAAATTTAGTGGATAGTAAAGCGGTTGCTATAGGTATATGAAAGAGGTCGGGGAGCCGGCCTCTTTTTTGGGAGCAATATGAGATATTGACAATTGGTAGAAAAAGTATTATTGTATTTACTAAATAGGGAATGGAGGATTGTAATGGTAAAAAAGGGGATAAGCAGCAGTACGCTGAAGTTAATAGCAGTGGTCACAATGCTGATGGATCATGTTGGGGCGGTGATTTTGGAGCCTTTGATGATGCAAAGTGGATATGTGGGACTGGCAGGATATGATCCGGTTCTTTATGAGGTGAATATGATTCTTCGGCTGGTGATTGGCAGGATGGCGTTTCCGATCTTTTGTTTTTTGCTGGTGGAAGGGTTTGTGCGGACGTCCAATGTGTATCGATATGGGTTGCGTCTGCTTTTGTTTGCATTGGTGTCGGAGGTGGCTTTTGATCTGGCAATCAATGGTGTGTGGCTGGAAAGCAGTTATCAGAATGTGATGTTTACGTTGTTGGCAGGACTTTTGGTAATGATGGTGTGCAGGAGAATTGAAGCGAAAGAATGGAATCGGGTGTTGACAGTGGCAGCAGAAGTTGCGGTTCTATTTGTGGGGATGGAGCTGGCTGATGTGCTGCGTACAGACTATGGCGGATATGGTGTTTTGTGTATTGCTTCGCTTTACTTTTTCAGGAAAGACAGGAGAGTACAACTGCTGGCGGGTTCGTTAGCTTTTGTGGCAGGAGATATTATGTTGCATGGTAGCTTAAATGAATTATTGGCGCCGCTTGGGTTTGTGGCAGCGGCATACTATGATGGAAGAAGGGGACTTAAGTTAAAGTATTTGTTCTATGTATTTTATCCGGCCCATTTGCTGGTGCTGTATTTTGTCAGAATGTTGCTTTAGAGATAATAAAAACTGCCGAAGCCCCGGTATCCTGATTACAGGATACCCAGATGCTCCAGCAGTATTTTTGTGCCCATAAGGATCAGAATAATACCGCCGGCCAGTTCGGCTTTGGATTTGTAGCGGATGCCGAAGACATTGCCTGCCTTTACGCCGATCATGGAAAGAACGAAGGTGATGACACCGATGAAAAGTACCGCTGAGAAAATATTCACCGACAGGAAAGCAAAGGTGATACCCACTGCCAAAGCATCGATGCTGGTGGCTACTGCCAGGACCAACATGGCCTTAAAGGCAAGAGAGTCATCCTGACATTCTTCTTCTTTACCTAGAGCTTCTTTGATCATGGATAAGCCGATCAAACCAAGCAGGATAAATGCGATCCAGTGGTCGATGGTGGTTATGTAGTGTTCAAACTGACTGCCCAGGATATAGCCGATCAGTGGCATCAGTCCCTGAAAACCGCCGAACCACAGTCCTACGATGGCAGCTTTTTTCAGGGTAATCTTCTTCATGGCCAGCCCTTTACAGATAGAAACCGCAAAGGCGTCCATAGACAAGCCTAGTGCAATGACAAATAGGGTAATGTTACTCATAATAATTTATCTCCTTTGAATATGTAGTGAGTGTGAAGCAGCTTGATCCAATGTCTGAAACAGCCTTCTTTACAGTTGAAATAGGCCGGTGGAATCCACCGGCCCTGATTTGTCGTGCAATTAAGCTACAACAGTAACATTGACAGCGCGAACCTTGCTGCTGTTCTGAGGATCACACTCAGTCTCGAAAGTAACTTTCTGACCTTCTTCCAGAGACTTAAAGCCCTGTGCGTTGATAGCAGAGAAGTGTACGAATACTTCCTCGCCGTTAGCTTCGTTGGTGATGAAGCCATAACCCTTCTGAGCGTTAAACCACTTAACTGTTCCGTTATTCATAATAAACCTCCTTGAAAATGGGAAATTATCCCTCTTAATAATATTGTGATTCATAAACGTCGAGCAGAAAAATCACATATTTTTGTAAAGCATCACCGTATAAAGGAATATGACTTACAAAAATATGTGAGATCAATGACTTACATTTAGAATACAGTTGCAGTATACCACTGTACATGTTATTGTGTCAATGCCTTTTTTTGCATTTTTTAGGGAAATATATTACAACAGTTCAGCCAGAGGCGATGTATAGATGAAAATCGTGCTAGCACGAATTTTCATCTATACATCACCTCTGAGGGAGCGCCCGCATATGAGCAAAGGTAGTCGCGAAGCGACGGAAAGCACCGTAGGTGCGGCTTTGCGAATGGGCGCGGGCTGAACGTCACTAGCACGATATGTATAATTTCCCCATATTCTGCCCAAATTAATGGAAAAGAAAGTAAGGAAGGTGCACACATGGATATTGCTTTGGGACTTTGGAGCGCCGGATTATTTTTTCTGGCCGGATTGACGATCGGAAAAATAAAATGGGGATGGTCTGAATCTGAGAAAGATGTGGAAAAAGAAGATGTGGCAAAAGAAGATAGGTCAAAAGGAGACGGTCAACAGGAGAAGTTTCCGGAAGCTGCCGGAGGTAAAAAGCAGGCAGAAAGAAAAACCACACCGGGAGAAAAAAGAATTCCTCTTGGCTGGGCAGTAGGCAGCCCTGTGTCCGGAACAGTTACCTATTTTCACGAGGGAACCCAAAGAGGAGCTAAAATTGTTCCTGAACAGGGAGTATTGTATGCGCCTGCAGCCGGCAAAATCACCAGACTTTATCCCACCGGCAATGCCATGCGTCTTAGAACAGATTACGGCATAGAACTTTTAATTCAGGCAGGAGTCGATACGGAAGAGCTGGAAGGTCGTCATTATCGCGCAAGAATATTAAAAAATGAAGTGGTCAATAAAGGCAAGCCTTTGCTGGAATTTGATGTGGAAGCAATCAGAGAGGAGGGCTATGATCCGTCTGTTGTGATGACGGTAGAGGATGCCCGGGATTTTCAGAACGTGACTGTCTGTGATGCTCAAAGAGTGAAGGCCGGAGAAAATCTCTTATGGGT
>JAFYSG010000032.1 GCA_017559435.1 Lachnospiraceae bacterium | reverse complement strand
TTTCTATCTGTGCTGACTCCTTATCAGCTATTAAGTATGCTAAGGTTGAAGTTATCAGAGACGAAGACGGAATCATCGTTGACTTCAAGACCACCGGCGACTTCCCTAAGTACGGTAACGATGATGACCGCGTAGATGAAATCGCTCAGGATATCGTAACCAAGTTCATGACCGCTATCAGAAGACATCATACCTACAGAAATGGTATCCCTACCACTTCCATTCTGACCATTACCTCTAACGTTACCTATGGTAAGGCTACCGGTAATACACCTGATGGACGTAAGAAAGGACAGCCTTTCGCACCCGGTGCTAACCCGATGCATGGACGTGATACTCACGGTGCGATCGCATCCCTGTCTTCTGTAGCTAAGCTGCCGTTCAATGATGCACAGGATGGTATCTCCAATACCTTCACCATCATCCCCGGCGCTCTCGGTAAAGAAGATCAGATCTTCGCCGGCGACATTGAATTAGATCTGAGCAAGTAAGCAACTTAACCATGATACCGCACAGGCTTATGCCCGGTTGCGGTATCATGAAACATGAAAATTACAAGAAGGAGGGATCACACCATGAATGGGCAGACAAACATTGATGACCTTGTAAAAATGCTGGATTCCGGCATGGCAAACGGTGTAGGCCACATTAACGTGAACTGCGAAGAGTCTCAGACATCATCTAAGAAAGTTCAGACCCTTGGATGTACAGATTGTTCCAGAACACCATTAGCCTGCAGTGTACCCACACTTCACGAAGGATTAGACGATTATAAATAATAATAAAAACAGGAGGAATCTATCATGGCAGCAAGTGCAGCACAGGTTGACAACCTTGTAAACTTATTAGATGGTTATTCTCAAAAAGGTGGCCATCACCTTAATGTAAACGTTCTGAACAGAGATATGTTATTAGATGCTCAGAAGCATCCCGAGAACTATCCTCAGCTCACCATCCGTGTATCCGGATACGCTGTAAACTTTATTAAGTTGACACCGGAACAGCAGGCTGATGTTATTTCCCGTACTTTCCACGAGGCCATCTAAGGGCTCTACAGATGTACACGATCAACACCCGGGAAGCTTGACTTCCCGGGTGTTTTAACAAGAAAGGAATTACTATGCAGGGAAGAATTCATTCACTTGAAAGCTTTGGTACCGTAGACGGTCCCGGCACACGATTCGTAGTGTTTGTTCAAGGTTGCCCCATGCGTTGTGCCTATTGTCACAATCCGGACACCTGGGAGATGAACGCAGGCACTTTGATGGAACCGACTTATATCATTGAACAATACGAAAGAAACAGCAGCTTCTACAACGGTGGCGGCATCACTGTAACCGGTGGTGAACCCCTGATGCAGCCGGACTTCCTCATTGATCTTTTCACATTGGCCAAAGAAAAGAATATTCACACCTGTATCGACACCTCCGGAATTGCTTTTAATCCTGAGAATGCAGTGCAAATGGGAAAACTGGATCACCTGATGAAACTGACCGACCTTGTGATGCTGGATATCAAGCATATCAACTTGGAGAAGCATAAGGAACTTACTGCTCAGCCCAATGACCGAATTCTGCAATTTGCAGCATATCTCAACGAGAAGCAAGTTCCCATGTGGATTCGCCATGTGGTAGTACCGGGGATTACAGATGATGACCAATATCTTTACGAGTTGGGATACTTTATCGGACAATTCAGTAACCTGAAAGCGTTAGATGTGCTCCCCTACCATACTATGGGTGAGACCAAATATCAGAAGCTGGGCATTCCTTACAAATTAAAAGGAGTGCCTGCCATGGACAAAGGGAAGCTGGTGGAAAAGAAGGCGGTTATCCTGGACGGTATCCGTAAAAGACGGGCAGAAATATAACTTTTTTTGTGATACCCCTTGTAATTCGCTCGTATTTATATTAAAATAAGGATAACGATTGATTTTATGATCAATGATTGAAAATTAGGAGGATTCGTATTATGGCATATGTAATTAGTGACGCATGCGTAGCTTGTGGTGCTTGTGAAGCACAGTGCCCTGTTGGCGCTATCAGCATGGGAGATGGCAAGTTTGAGATCGATCCCGACAAGTGCATCGACTGCGGTTCTTGCGCAGGTCAGTGCCCTGTTGGCGCTATCGAGCAGGCTTAATCAGACTTCATATTCAAAAATAAAAAGTGCGCGAGTTTCATACCCCACGCACTTTTTCTCCTCCTTTTAATTAGTATTTGCTAACTTTTGTTTCTTTTTTCTAACCGACATAGGTCTCTTTTTTCGTTTCTTCTCCTGTTCCATGGGAAGTACCTTTGCCCTATGTTCTTCGGTGCATGTTTCTTTCTCTTTGATTTCTTGACCTTTCTCCACTTCAGAGATTCCCTGAAGCTGCTTTCCTTTTTTCACTTTCTTTCGAAGAAGCTCGTCCAACTTCTGATAATGAGCCTCCTCCCTTTGCTCTCGTATTCTGTCCCGTTCCTCCTCTCTTTCTTCCTGTGTCCGAAACTGGTAATCCAGCTCCTTCACCACACTTTCTTTGATTTCCCTGCACAGTTCCTTATTATTTTCCTGCAGTGTTTCCCGAATCAACTGTTGCAAAAGCCACTGTAGGCGTTTTGCCTTCTCGTCCCGGCTTCCATCATCCGTTTGTTTGATCAAAGTATGATTCCTTTCAGCTTCCCTACTGCCAATGACCTGAATCGCCATAGTTTCCGGTTGCACGATTTCCTCCACCTCTTTCTTCTCCTCTTCCGGCAACATCACATCCAACTTGCCATCCTTTAAAATCATTTTAATCGCTTTCAATTGCAGTCCTCCCTCTTTCATACTTTTGATTTTTTTAAAAAGTTCTACGTCTCCCTCCGTATAATAACGGTGACCCAGTTCATTGCGCCTAATGGGAAGATGCAGTTCTTCCTCCCAATATCGCAGTACATGGCTTTCCACCTGAACCTCTTTTGCAGCATCCGATATCATTAGATAGCGTTCCATTTTTTCTTTCTCCCTTTGAATATTTTTTAAGCATAATGACGTTCAGCCGCGCCCATTCGCAAAAACCCTCTGGCAGAACTGTTGCCCAACAAAAAAGAACATACCATTTTGGCTGTTCTCTTTTGTAAAATAGAATCTGTTTTCCTATTACTTCTGCAGATTGGCGAACTTCGTATACATCGGCAGCCAAGCCAGCTCTATGGTACCAATAGGGCCGTTTCTCTGCTTGGCGATGATGATCTCCGCCACGTCTTTCTTCTCTGTATCATGATTATAATAATCATCTCTGTAAATAAACATTACCACGTCAGCATCCTGCTCGATGGCTCCCGATTCACGCAGGTCAGACAACATAGGCCTGTGATCCGGTCTCTGCTCTACCGCACGGCTTAACTGGGACAAGGCAAGCACCGGCACGTTCAATTCTCTGGCCACTGCCTTCAAGGATCTGGAGATATCTGAAATCTCCTGCTGTCTGGAATCAGATCGCCCACTTCCTGACATCAATTGTAGGTAGTCAATGATGATCATGGACAGATTGTGCTCCAGCTTAAATTTACGACACTTACTTCTTAACTCCGAGATACTGATACCCGGGGTATCATCAATGATCAGATTAGACCTACCAATCACACCAGCACTTTCAATGAGCTTTTCCCATTCCTGGTCGTTCAGCTGACCGGTTCTTAAATGCTGGGCATCCACCCGTGACTCCAAGGAGAACATACGATTCACCAGCTGCTCTTTACTCATTTCCAGACTAAAGATAGCCACTGTCTTATTCTGCTTAAAAGCCACATGCTGGGCAATATTCAACACAAACGCTGTTTTACCCATAGAAGGTCTGGCCGCGATCAGCACCAGATCAGAAGGCTGCATACCGGCCGTACGGTAATCCAGGTCAATGAATCCGGTAGGAATTCCCGTCACGGCACCCTTGTTGCGGGCAGCTGACTCAATCTTGTCCATGGCATTCATTACTACTTGACGAATTGGCACAAAGTCTCCTGTATTGCGCTTCTGCACCAACTGGAAAATTCTCTTTTCCGTATCCTCGAGGATAAATTCCAAGCTTTCTTTTCCGGCATAACAATTGTTGGCGATCTCTTCATTGAGCCTTATAAGCTTACGAAGAGTAGATTTCTCCGCCACGATATTCGCATAATACTTGATATTGGCTGATGTAGGCACTGCCCGGATCAAATCGCCGATAAATTCCAGACTGCTGACTTCCGGCGGCACATCCTTCTCCCGCAACCGATTCTGCAGCGTCACCAGATCCACAGGACTTCCCTGATCGTTCAGCTCTACCATGGTATCAAACACCACACCGTATTGCTTGTTATAAAAATCTTCACCATAAATCAATTCTGATGCGATCACGATAGCTTCCCGGTCCATGAGCATGGAGCCGATCACCGACTGCTCTGCCTCCAGACTGTGTGGCAGCACTCGCTTCAAAACTGCTTCTTCCATTGCAGGCATATCTAACTCACCTTTCTATCACAATTTCAACATTTATGCCTCTTCTACCTTCACTGTCAGCTTCGCTGTCACCTTAGGGTGTAATTTTACTCCCACCTCATATGCGCCAAAATTCTTCAAACTATCCTGCAATACGATCTTCTTCTTATCAATTTCAATATCGTGCTGTTCCTTGCATGCAACAGCAATTTCCTTGGAAGACACAGCGCCAAATGTTCTTCCACCCTCTCCAGCCTTGATCTTCACCACCACCTGCTTCGTTGTCAGCACTTCTGCCAGTTTCTGAGCGGCTTCCAGTTGCGCCTGAGCCTTCTTGTCCTCATTTGCCTTCTGTAATCTTAAGTCATTCATATTCTTGGCATTGGCCTCTACACCAATCTTCTTGGGCAGAATATAATTTCTTGCGTACCCTTCACTGGCTTCAATAATATCACCTTTTTTGCCTAACTTTTTCTCATCCTGTAATAAAATGATCTTCACTGCTTTCTCCTCCTAAATCTCTCCATTCTCCAACATATGGTCAATGGTCCGCTTCAATACACCGATGGCCTCTGCCAGTCCGGTACCCTCCATCTGACATGCGGCAATGTTCATATGACCGCCGCCTCCCATGCGTTCCATTATAATCTGCACATTGATCTCATCAATAGATCTGGCACTGACATAAATCTTACCCTGATAATCCGTCAGCACGAAGCTGGCTTTAATGCCCTTGATATTCAAAAGCTCATTGGCAGCCTGGGCACCGATCACCGTAGGACTGGGAAGATCATCTGCCGTACACACAGAGATCGCAAAACACTGCTTATAAATCTCTGCCTGACTGACTGCATCTGCTCTGGCCTTATACTCCAAAGCATCCTCGCGAAACAGCTTACGCACTCTGGTCACATCCGCACCGTTTCGGCGTAAGAATGCTGCTGCCTCAAAGGTTCTGACACCGGTCTTACTAAGGAAATTATTGGTATCGATCATGATGCCGGAATACATGCAGTCTGCCTCTTCCGTGCGCATCTTGATATTGTCATAAGTATACTGTAGGATCTCTGACACCATCTCACAAGTGGAAGATGCATAAGGTTCCACGTAAGACAGGGTAGCATTCTCTATGGTCTCTGTACCCTGCCTGTGATGATCCAGCACCACGATAGACTTACAAAACCTAAGGAGATCAGGACATTCCGTGATGGATGGTTTGTTCACGTCCACCACTACCAGCACCGTATTACTGCCGGCCACTTCTATGGCCTGCTGACTATTCAGGATCATATCCCCATCATATTCCGGATGATTCTTAAACAGAGCCACCATGGGCTGTATGGATGTGGTCACATCGTTTAATACAATATGAGCCTTACGTCCCAGCGCCTGAGCAATCCGATAAATACCTACTGCAGCACCAAAGCTGTCCACATCGGGCATCCGATGTCCCATTACGATCACACGATCCTTGGAGGTAATGATTTCTCGCAAAGCATGAGCCTTTACACGGGCCTTTACTCTGGTATTCTTCTCCACCTGCTGGCTCTTGCCGCCGTAATAGGTGATGCTTTCCGGCGTCTTAAGCACCGCCTGATCACCGCCACGTCCCAGTGCCAAGTCAATGGCATTTCGGGCAAACTCATAATTCTGGGCATAAGAAAGCCCGTCCAGTCCGATACCGATACTCAAAGTAACCGCCATCTCATTTCCGATATTAACTGTCTTGACCTCTTCCAAAAGGTCAAACCGCGTCTCTCTAAGCTGCGCCAGCGCTTTCTTACGAAGAATGATCAGATACTTGTCCTTCTCCAGCTTCTTACAGATACCATCCTGTGCGGATATGTACTTATTCACCTTACGATCGATCAATGCGATCAACAAAGATCTACGTACCTCTTCCACACTTGCCAATGCTTCCTCATAATTATCCAGATAGATCATACCCACTGCAAGACTCTGGTCGTCCACCTCCTGCAGTGCAATATGCAACGCCGTCTCATCAAACAGATACACCGCGATCAGGAAACCATTATAATCATCGGCATCTATCATATCACTGTGCTCTGCCATCTCCCTAAGGGGAATCTTCTTAAACTTGGCCACATACTCATTGCCTTCATATTCCAGCTCATACTGAGCCTCATCCAATCCCGAATTATCCGGAAGCCTATCCCGTGTAATGGTCGGGAACAGACCGGTAATCGACTTATGATACCCCTTGGGTTGATGAACCACATTCTCAAATGCTACATTAGACCAGATCACCTTACCGGTATCATCCAAAAGTGCATAAGGAATATCCAACTCCCTTAACAACTTGCGCTGAATCTGCCCATACTCCGTGGCAAAACTCACAAGTTCATTCATGATCACAGGCTTGTTATAAAAGTACAGTGACAATGTAACAGCAAAATAAAAAATCACAAAACAGGTCAACAATATGCCTGCACGATAATCTATCAGGTATAGGGCTGCGTTTACCAGACACAGAAGTAAACCGAGATAGATACTGAATTTTATGAAGGTTCTGATCCTTCCTTTTAGTTTGATTCGCTTTTTCATGAAATACGCCTCTCTGGGTAAAAATACAACGAAATGCTCTCACAGACTATTATACCAAAGAATTACAGATAATGCCACAGTTTAATTTGTCGAAATGAGAAAACATATGTAAATTATTCGTGAACATAAGATTTTTAAATAAAAAGACCAACTATCCTCTCGGATAATTGGTCAAAAATCCCTTGCTTTTACAAGGCTTAATCACAAGTATAAGGCATCAGTGCTACGTGACGTGCTCTCTTGATTGCAACGGTCAGTGCTCTCTGGTGCTTTGCACAGTTACCGGTGATTCTGCGAGGAAGGATCTTTCCTCTCT
>JAFYSG010000031.1 GCA_017559435.1 Lachnospiraceae bacterium | reverse complement strand
GCGGCCTGCCGGAAGGCGTCACTAAGTCCTACAACGGCGCTCGGCTTCAGTCTTTCTGACCTCTCACCGCAAAATCCACCCCCGTATCAGAAGGCTGCTCCTCATCGAACACATAGTCCTTCCCCGGAAGCACTGCATTCAGAATAATACCAACCAGTGCACCAACAGCCAGACCGGAGAAGCTGATCTTCAGATCACCGATCATGAAGCCTACAGACCCTGCAGAACTATAATTAATACCGATGGACAATACCAGGATCAGTGCTGCAATGATAACATTACGGCTCTTGGCAAAGTCAACCTTGGTCTCCACAATGTTACGCACACCAACTGCAGAGATCATACCGTACAGTACCAGAGATACACCACCGCAAGTTGCAGTAGGCATACAACCGATGATCGCTGCAAATTTAGGCGAGAAGGAGAACAAGATAGCAAACACAGCTGCAATTCTGATCACAAAAGGATCGTATACCTTGGTCAGAGACAGCACACCTGTATTCTCCCCATAGGTAGTGTTTGCAGGTGCACCAAACAAAGAAGCCATTATAGTTGCAACACCGTCACCAATCAATGTACGGTGCAGACCGGGACTCTTAATATAGTTAATCCCTACAGTTGAAGAAATCGCGGAAATATCACCAATATGTTCAACCATGGTAGCCAAAGCGATAGGCATGATTGTGATAATGGAAGTTAGCAACAGAGAGACATCTCCTCCTGCCATAACGGAAAAGGCAGTCTCTTCCCAGTGTATCGGCAGCCCAAACCATTTAGCTTCAACCACAGCAGTAAAGTCTACTTTATTCATAGCAACTGCAAGCAGATAAGAACCAATTACACCGATAATAATCGGAACAATTTTTACCATTCCCTTACCCCAGATATTGCATACGATCACCAGCGCAATAGCTACAACGGCGATCAGCCAATCTGTGGAACAGTTATCAATAGCAGATTTAGAAAGGGTAAGTCCGATGGCGATGATGATAGGTCCTGTTACGATAGGCGGGAAGAATCTCATTACCTTGCCTGTACCAAACACCTTAATCAGCGCAGCCAATACCAGATACAGAAGTCCTGCACATGCCACACCTACGCATGCATAAGGAAGCATCTCCTTATTGGGAATGGTATTGTTGCCTGCACTGTCAGCCAACATAGGGGCGATTGCCGCATATCCTCCCAGGAATGCGAAAGATGATCCCAGGAATGCAGGTACTTTCCCTTTACTGATAAAATGGAACAGCAGCGTGCCCAGACCCGCGAACAGTAATGTAGTGGATACATCTAAACCGGTCAGCATCGGCACCAGGATCGTTGCACCGAACATTGCAAACATATGCTGCAGACCCAGAATCACTACTTTTGGTGTTCCCAGAGATTTGGCATCATAGATACCCTTATCGCCAAGTACCACCTTCTCTTTGGTTGCTTTTTCACTCATGATTTTGTCCTCCTGTTATGAAATTGTGAAATTTTTATAAAATCCCTAATTTCTATAATACATATTTTAGAGGATTCAGTCAAGTAGTACTGCGTGTTGTTTTTGAAAAATCTATATTGCATTTTTATCCATTATCCTATAAACTATATTTATGAACTAAGAAAGGGAGCTATTATGAAGGAACAACTTTACACCATACCGCTTAACGATGCCATGAATGCTCATGATGAATGTCCTTTTTGTTTTATTGAACGACAGATCGAACAAGACCTTTTAGATTTTGTATTGGGTTCAGGCTCCTCCTACATGGAAGCCGATATCCGGGACATGACTGACAGAGCGGGTTTTTGCCGTATGCATTTTCAGAAAATGTTTGATTACGGCAACACGCTGGGCAACGCATGGATCTTAAAGACCCATTACATGAGAATGATAGGTGAAATGAAGAGCCAGTTTGCCTCCTTCCATCCTGGCAAGACCACGCTTAAGGACAAATTCCGCAAAACTGCTCAAGGCGGCAATGCCATAGGCATGTGGATTGCAGATAAAGAGGCCTCCTGTTATATATGTAACCAATATAAGGACACTTATGCCCGATACCTGGATACTTTCTTCTATATGTATAAAAAGGATGAACAATTCCGGGAAAAAGTGAAGCACAGCAAAGGATTCTGCCTGTCTCACTTTAAAGACTTGTGCGAGGCCGCAGATAAAAAGCTTTCCGACAAGGACAAAGAATCCTTTTACAAAGTGGTACTTCCACTGATGGAAGAGAATATGAACCGTATAGCAGAAGATGTGGCATGGCTGATTGAAAAATTTGACTATCGCAATAAAGACGCCGACTGGAAGAACTCCAAGGACGCCATACAGCGAGGTATGCAGAAGCTGAAAGGCGGCTATCCGGCAGACGGCCCTTACAAAATGCCAAAGTAAGTGACTAATTTTCTTACCATACTAACGGTATACAATACGCTTCATCATATCCAGATAATCGCAGATCTCTGCATACAACATCTCGGGCTGAAAGGAATGGTCTTCAAGCCGTTCCGACATCAGCCCTTTTATGGTGAGTTCCAACATCTTACGAAGCTTGATTCCATCCACACCATAAGGTAACAGAGACAGATCAACCTGCTGATACCAATTTTCCCAGGCTTCCATCCATATCGCTCTCTTTTCTTCCACAGCAAGAAGAGCCTCACTTACAGTCTCCTGCATTGCACGGTTCAGAAACTGCTGCATATAAGGATAGGCTTTCATTACATGCATCTTGGCCTGCTCCATCTGCTTCATCAGATCAAACAGATCCGATGTCAAGGGATCTACGCAGGCTCTTAGCTCTAATGTCACAAATTTTACACTATAGTCATAAATAAAAGTATACAGTCCGATCTTGCTTCCAAAATAATGGAATAATAGGCCTTTACTGATGTCTGCCTCTTTTACGATCTCGTCTGTACTGGCATGACGATAGCCTTGCATGGCAAAAACTTTCAGTGCTCCGTTGATCATTCTGTCCTGCTTTTCTTTTTTTAAATCGAAAAATTTAGCGTTCATTTTTAGGCCTCCATAACTTAGTGACGTTCAGCGCGCCCCATTCGCAAAATCGCCCCTTTGGGGCTTTTCGCTGCTTCGCAGCT
>JAFYSG010000030.1 GCA_017559435.1 Lachnospiraceae bacterium | reverse complement strand
TTCCAGCTTGTCCGTCCATGCATTCAAAGCTTCATCCATGGTAATCTTCACATCACCGTATACAAATGCAGGTTCTTCTGTCACAGTACCGATCACGGTGTAAGCCACTTCCTTCTCATCCAGAAGTGCCATACTTTCCGCCGGAACTTCTGCAATGATATCACCCAGACCGTTTGCAAACAGGTCGTCCGTGGTCACTTCATCAGCGATGGTCACGCCCAGCTTGTTACCGAATGCCATCTTGGACAATGCTGCTGCCACACCTCTTGCTTCCAGTGCATATGCGGAAATGATAGCCTTCGCCTGTGTCAGCTCATGGATCTTGTCATACAATTCCATAACTTTATCATACATAGGAATATCGAAATCATCCTTGTCAATGGCAAAACGAACGATCTTACTGCCGGCTTTCTTAAGCTCGGGTGTTACGATATCGCCATATTTAGCAATATCCACTGCGAAGGACACCAGAGTAGGCGGTACATCAATATCATTGAAGGTACCTGACATACTGTCCTTACCACCGATGGAAGGAAGACCAAAGCCGATCTGTGCATCATATGCGCCAAGAAGTGCAGCAAAAGGCTGACTCCAGCGGCTGGGATCAGAGGTCATTCTGCGGAAATACTCCTGGAAGGTGAAACGGATCTTGCTATAATCACCACCACAGGCTACAATCTTAGCCATGGACTCTACCACTGCATAGATAGCACCGTGGTAAGGGCTCCAGGAAGACAGGTAAGGATCAAAACCATAACTCATCATGGTCACGGTATCGGTCTTGCCCTTCAGCACAGGCAACTTTGCTACCATGGACTGGGTCTCGGTCAGCTGGTACTTTCCGCCGTAAGGCATCAGCACACTGCCGGCACCGATGGAAGAGTCAAACATCTCTACCAGACCCTTCTGAGAGCATACATTCAAATCATTTAAGAGTGCCAGCCATGCAGCCTTTACATCGCCTTCTTCCAACTGCTTGCCCACTTCTTCTACGGCCCATTTATCAAAATAATTGTCTTCTTCACAAGGAATATCAACCTTTACAGTGGTCTCCTGATGAGCACCATTGGTATCTAAGAAAGCACGCTGTAAGTTAACGATAGTCTTTCCTCTCCAGTTCAGCACCAGTCTGGGCTCTTCGGTTACTACTGCAACCGGCACTGCCTCCAGATTCTCTTCATTGGCATACCCTAAGAAAGCATCCACATCCTTGGCATCTACCACTACAGCCATTCTCTCCTGAGATTCAGAGATAGCAAGCTCTGTTCCGTCCAGACCCGCATACTTCTTGGGCACTTTGTCAAGGTCTATTCTAAGACCATCAGCCAGCTCACCAATGGCAACAGATACACCGCCGGCACCAAAGTCATTACATTTCTTGATCAGTTTGCTGACTTCTGCTCTGCGGAACATTCTCTGAATCTTACGCTCGGTAGGCGCATTACCCTTCTGTACCTCTGCACCACAGGTCTCGATAGAGCTCTCTGTATGTACTTTGGAAGAACCGGTAGCACCGCCGCAGCCGTCACGTCCGGTACGTCCGCCCAGCAGAATGATCACATCACCGGGATCGGAAGTCTCACGGATTACATTCTTTCTGGGAGCAGCACCCATAACGGCACCGATCTCCATTCTCTTTGCCACATAATTGGGATGATAAATCTCTTTTACAAAGCCGGTTGCCAGACCGATCTGGTTACCATAGGAAGAATAACCGTTTGCCGCACCGCGCACCAGCTTCTTCTGGGACAACTTACCCTTCATGGTGTCAGCCACGGGAACAGTGGGATCTGCCGCACCAGTCACACGCATAGCCTGATATACATAACCTCTTCCGGACAAGGGATCGCGGATGGCTCCGCCCAGACAGGTAGCCGCGCCACCGAAAGGCTCAATCTCTGTGGGATGGTTGTGGGTCTCGTTTTTAAAAAATACCAACCATTCCTCTGTTACCACCTCATCACCGTAGTCCATTTCCACAGGCACTACCACAGAGCAGGCGTTAATCTCGTCAGACTGCTCCATATCATCAAGCTTGCCGTCTCTCTTTAACTTCCTCATAGCCATGGTGGCAATATCCATCAGACATACAAACTTATCGCTTCTGCCTGCAAAAATCTCTTCTCTGGTATCCAGATAGCTCTGATATGTAGTCTCAATGGGAGAACGATAATATCCTTCTTCGAATTCCACATCCTTAAGCTCTGTGGAGAATGTGGTATGACGGCAGTGATCTGACCAGTAGGTATCCAGCACACGGATCTCTGTCACGGAAGGATCTCTTCTCTCATCATTCTTAAAATAATTCTGGATATGCTGAAAATCCTTAAAGGTCATAGCCAGTCCCAGAGAATCGTAAAGCTTACGAAGTTCCTCCTCGTCCATAGCACAGAATCCTTCAAAAACAGCCACATCGGCCGGATCCTCATACACAGTGATCAGAGTCTCAGGCTTCACCATATCGGTCTCTCTGGAATCTACCGGATTGATACAATATGCCTTGATTCTGGCAAACTCATCCTCCGTGATATTACCGATGATCAGGTATGTAATAGCGGTTCTGATCACAGGTTCCTCGTTCTCATCTAAAAACTTCACACACTGCACAGCAGAATCCGCTCTCTGGTCAAACTGACCGGGAAGATATTCCACTGAAAATACTCTGCTGTCTTCCGGAATCTCGATGCTCTCTTCATATAAATCATCTACAGGTGGCTCTGAAAAAACCGTCTTGCAGGCCTTTACATATACTTCATCCGAAATATTCTCCACGTCGTAGCGAATGAACACACGGACTGCATCCACATCATTGATTCCAAGATAGTTCTTCAGCTCTTCCTGCAATTCTTGTGCTTTCACTGCAAAAGGTGCTTTCTTTTCTACATAGATACGTCTTACGTTTCCCATGCTTGTCCTCCAAATTATATTCTGGTACCTTTTGGCATAAACCCTTACATACTAT
>JAFYSG010000029.1 GCA_017559435.1 Lachnospiraceae bacterium | reverse complement strand
TTACTGAATGATAGCAAGGATTTCACTCTGTTTTACTACGATGTACTCTTCGTTGTCAAGCTTCACTTCGGTTCCTGCGTACTTGGAGTAGATTACCTGATCGCCAACCTTAACTTCCATCTTGATCTCTTTTCCATCAATTACTCCGCCGGGGCCTACTGCAATAACTTCAGCCTGCTGGGGCTTCTCCTTATTCTGTCCGGGAAGAACGATACCGGATTTAGTGGTCTCTTCTGCTACTAACTGCTTCAATACCACTCTGTCACCTAAAGGTACTAATTTCATGGTTGTGCCTCCTTATATACAATGTATTGTATTCTTATTTGTTAGCACTCAATCGAATCGAGTGCTAATTTCTAAGAGATATATTAGTTTCATATCCTTTTTTTTGCAACTACATTTACAGCTATTTGCGTTTCTTTTTCTCCTTTTATCTCTCTTTTCCTTTTTCTTTCTCTGTTTTTCTTATTTCAATATGGTTTTTATGATTTAATAGATATTTTAGAATTGAAAAAGGCTTGCATATTTTTATTCACCCATCGTATTCCTATTTATATCAACAATATCATTGCATATAATGCCAAATTTTGGTATAATAATTATTAACGTTTATTATTAATTTAGTAAAAATTGTCCTAATTTAAGGAGGTATCTTATCATGACTAAAAAACGCAACATCATCGTAGGTCAGTCTGGTGGCCCCACATCTGTGATCAATTCCAGCCTTGCAGGTGTCTACAAGACAGCCAAGGAACGTGGTTTTGACAAAGTGTATGGTATGCTGCACGGTATTCAGGGTCTACTGGATGAACAATATGTAGACTTATCCTCCCAGATTCACACCGATATGGAGCTGGAACTGTTAATGAGAACCCCTTCTGCATTCCTTGGTTCCTGCAGATATAAACTACCTGAGATTCACGACAATCCTGCAGTTTATGAAAAAATCTTCATGATCCTGGATAAACTGGGCATCGAAGCATTTATCTACATAGGCGGTAATGATTCCATGGATACTATCAAGAAACTGTCTGATTACGCCATCATAAAAGGACACAATCAGAAGTTTCTGGGTGTGCCCAAGACTATTGACAATGATCTGGCGCAGACAGATCATACCCCCGGCTTCGGCAGCGCCGCCAAGTATATCGCAGCTTCTACCAAGGAAGTGATCCGCGATGCACTGTGCCTTACTTATAATAAAGAGATGATTACCATCATCGAAATCATGGGAAGAAATGCCGGCTGGCTTACCGGTGCCACTGCCCTCTCCAGAACAGAAGAATGCGATGGTCCCGATCTGATCTACCTACCGGAGCTTCCTTTTGATATAGATAAGTTCTTAAATAATGTAAAAGAGCTTTTGAAGAAAAAACACTCCATCGTCATCGCCGTATCAGAAGGTATCAAGCTCATGGATGGGCGTTATGTGTGCGAACTGTCCGGTGGCACGAACTATGTGGATGCATTCGGTCACAAACAACTTCAGGGAACCGCAGCCTATCTGGCAAGCTTTTTAAGCGCAGAGATTGGCTGTAAGACCAGAAGTATCGAGTTTTCCACCTTACAGAGATGTGCTTCCCACATGGCTTCCCGCGTGGACATCAACGAAGCGTTCATGGTGGGTGGTGCTGCAGTGAAGGCTGCTGACGAAGGCGACACCGGCAAGATGGTGGTCATAGACCGTGTATCCGATGATCCTTACATGAGTGCAGCCAGCACCTACGATGTTCATCTCATCGCCAACAACGAAAAGCTGGTTCCCAGAAACTGGGTGAATCAAGAGGGGAACTATATTACAGATGATTTCATTAACTACATCGAACCTCTTATCCAAGGTGACTGCCAGCCATTTATGGTAAATGGTCTGCCCCAACATCTGGTTCTTAAGTAAAAAATAAGTGCCATGCCGGTACGGAATACAATTTCCGCATCAGCATGGCACTTATTTTTTTACTTAACCCACAAAGCCCAATTAAATCCCCAGAATCATTGAAGCCACCTGGAAATATACCAGAAGTGAAAGTGCATCCACAATAGTAGAGATAAAGGGACTTGCCATAACAGCCGGGTCGAACCCCACCCTCTTTGCCCCCACCGGAAGCACACATCCTACCAGTTTTGCCACAGTCACCGTTGCCACCAGCGTAATGGATACAATGGCTGCCACATACATTCCGACCCGGTCGAGCACCAACAATTTCACAAAATTGGCTGCTGCCAGAACAATTCCACACAGTATGGCCACACGCAGTTCCTTCCAGATGGCTCTGGGCACATCACGATATCCGATCTCCCCCAGAGACAAACCGCGGATCACTGTAACGGACACCTGACCACCGGCATTGCCCCCGGTATTCATCAGCATGGGAATAAACGCAGTCAACGCCACATGAACGCTCAGCGCGTCCTCAAATGCCGTAATAATATGACCCGTAAAGGTAGCCGACACCATCAGAAGCAGCAGCCAACCAATTCTCTGTTTAAAAGTTTCCCACACACTGGTCTTCATATAAGGCTTATCACCAGGAACGATAGCCGCCATTTTTTCAATATCCTCAGTAGCCTCTTCTTCCATGATATCCACGATATCGTCTACGGTGATAATACCTACCAGACGATCCTCATTGTCCACAACCGGCATGGAGGTAAAGTCATATTTCTTAAACTGTGCAGCAACCTCTTCCTGGTCCATCAGGGTATTGACGGAAATCACGTTCTCATGCATGATATCCCCAATCAGTTCCTCCCCCTGACTAAGCAGCAGATATCGCAGTGCTACAGTTCCCAGAAGCTTCCGCTGGGTATCCAGCACGTAGCAGGTATAAATGGTCTCACTGTCAACTCCCACCTTGCGAATTCGCTCAATAGCCTCATTGACGGTTAAATTCACTTTCAGATCCACATACTCCACCGTCATGATACTTCCTGCAGAATCTTCCGGGTAACGAAGCAGATGGTTGATATCTCTTCTCACTTCCGGACTTGCATTGGCAAGCAGCCGTTTCACCACATTAGCCGGCATTTCCTCCAGCATATCAACGGCATCATCAGCCATCAGGTTATTTATGATATTGGCAGCCTCTTTGTCCGTCAAAGAGGTGATGATCATGTGCTGGTTGTCCAGATCCAGGTAAGAAAAAACATTAGCGGCCAAATCCTTCGGCAAAATACGAAAGATCTTCAGCAATTCCTCTCCATTCAGTTCGTTCATCAATACGGCGATATCGGCATCATTTAATTCTGCCAGGTACTGACGCAGGTTGGTATACTGCTTCGTATGCAGAAGATCTTTGATTTCATCAATTTCTTTCAGCTTTTCCATGGCATTTCTCCTTTGGTTTCATAAAATTGTATTAACCTTTGTCAATAAAATAAAGTTCTTTTCTTTTTTCCCATTTTACTCTGCCATTGCTGGCCTCCACCATAGCTTTATGGAGTTCCTCACTTTTTTCTACAGGAATCAGCAGTGTAAAGTGCACATCCACACCATATTCACTATAAATAGGCTCTATCCCTCTCTGTCCCATTAAGTATTGCAATTTGCCCACACCGTTATAATCGCTGGTCACGAGAATCTCATGACCGGCCCGTTCTACACCGACCACGGAAGCTGCCAGCCCTTCCTGAACGGCCTGAGTGTAGGCACGCACCAGACCTCCTGTTCCAAGCAGTGTACCTCCAAAGTATCTGGTCACCACTACAGCCACGTTGCGCACCCCATCTCCCAAAAGCACCTCCAGCATAGGTCTTCCTGCGGTGCCGCTTGGTTCACCGTCATCGCTGCATCTGCAAAGTTCTGCTTTCCTTCCTATGACATAAGCATAACAATTGTGTCTGGCATCCCAGTATTTCTTTCTCATTTCTTCTATAAAATCAATTGCTTCGGCCTCAGATGTAACAGGGCGCACCGTTGCAATAAAGCGGGATTTCTTTTCTATGATTTCTCCCTGGCCGCCTTCCAATAACATGCGGCAGGCTTCTCCTTGTTGATTCATATTGTTTCCTTTCTTATATCCGGGTATGCACATTCCCATTCGCTCACTGTCCATTTGCCTCTTCCTCATATAAATATGATAACTCAAAATCGGAATAAATGCAAATAAATGTGAAACAATTATTAATAAATAAAAGAAAACCTTTATTTACATAGGATTTTTTGATATAATATAGATGTTTGTAGTCTCAGACAAAAAACATTGAATAAAAATGTTAGAAAGGCGAATATATTATGAATTATGGAAAGAAAGGTGTCCGCGAAAGGCAGAAGGCTCTGAATTCCAAATCAGCAAAATGGAGAAGGAAATTAGCACTTACCTTATTAAAGGTATTTTTGATAGCTTGTGTCTCATTGGGTATCATTGGTGCTGCTACAGGCATCGGTGCTTTTAAAGGTATCATTGCCTCCACTCCCAAGATTGAGATCGCAGCCCTTGTTCCCTCCGGACAGGCCTCCATCGTGTATGACAATGCCGGCAATGAGATCGACCGTTTCGTGGGCAGTAACGCCAACCGTACTATTGTAACCATGGATCAGGTCCCCGATTATCTGGGGAAAGCATTTGTGGCCATCGAGGATGAGCGTTTCTATACGCATAACGGAATCGATATCAAAGGACTTTTCCGCGCAGGCTACCAGTTTATCAAGACAAAGTTTCAGGAGACCCAAGGTGCCAGTACCATCACCCAGCAGCTTCTAAAGAACGCGATATTTGTGGACTGGACTTCTGAAGGTGACAATTACATTAAGAAGATCAAGAGAAAATTCCAGGAACAATACCTGGCCATTGAAGTGACCAAGAACACAGAGAAGGATCAGGTGCTGTTAGCTTATATGAACACCATTAACTGCGGACAAAACACACTGGGTATAGAGGCAGCCTCCTTGCGCTATTTTGGTAAATCCTGCAGCGAACTGACCCTATCTGAGTGTGCCGTGATTGCCTGTATTACCAATAATCCTTCCGGTTACAACCCTATCCGTTTTCCGGAAAAGAATGCAAGACGCCGTGAGGACTGTCTGAATAAGATGTTGGATCTTCACTTTATCACCCAAGCGGAATATGACGAGGCAATGGCTGACACGGAAGCTGTTTATAAACGGATTCAATTGCATGATACTGCTTATCTTGCCAGCAACAACTATTCAGGTACTTACTTTACCGATGCTCTACAAAAACAGATTCAGGATGACCTGGTAAACAAACTGGGGATCACAGAGTCCATGGCCTCCAATCTGGTCATGTCCGGTGGTCTCAAAGTATATTCCACTCTGGATAGCACTATTCAAGAGATTGTAAACGAGGAATTTGCCGATCCGGAGAATTTCCCGGAAGATGTAGTCTGGTATCTGGATTATGCCATGACAGTCACAGACAAAGACGGTAAACAGACTAACTACAGCAAAGAGAACATGATGTCCTGGTTTAAGAGAAATGGAGACCCTGATTTTAACCTGTTGTTTAACTCTCAAGAGGAAGCTCTTGAAGCCGTTGCAAAGTATGAAGCTGCAGTTGCTCCCGGTGTATCAGAAGATAATATTCAAAGGCGCACCTCATTTACTGCACAGCCTCAAGCTTCCATTACCATCATCGATCAGGAGACCGGCTATGTGGTAGCTGTAATGGGCGGTCGCGGTGCCAAGGAAGGACGTCTTACCTTGAACCGTGCAACCGATACCGTTCGCCAACCGGGCTCTACTTTTAAGATCGTATCCACTTATGCTCCGGCCCTGGACAGCGCAGGTCTAAATCTGGCTACTGTATTTAATGATACTCCATTTAACTACGAGGACGGCAAACCGGTAAAGAATGCAAATGGCAAATTTGACAATGATACCATATCCATTCGCGAAGCGATTGTCCGTTCCAAGAACACGATTGCAGTTAAGACCTTAACTCAGATCACTCCACAGTTGGGATATGACTATCTGCTTAATTTTGGATTCACTACGGTAACAGATGGATTATGGGACAATAACAAATGGTACACTGACGTGCAACAGCCTATGGCTCTGGGTGGCATCACAAAAGGTGTCAAAAATGTTGAGCTTTGTGCAGCCTATGCAGCCGTTGCTAATGAAGGAGCATACATTGAACCCAAACTGTATACTAAGGTACTGGACGCTAATGGCAAAGTTCTTCTGGATAATCCCTCTCCAAGAAGCCGCCAGGTAATTAAGCCTACCACTGCATACTTACTTACGGATGCCATGGTAGATGTGGTTACAACCCCAAGCGGAACCGGTACTTCCGTGAACTTTGGCAATATGGCTATTGCCGGTAAGACCGGTACTACTTCTAATTACAAAGACGTATGGTTTGCAGGTTTCACTTCATACTATACAGCAGTCACCTGGGTTGGTTACGATAACAATCAGGTATTAAATGAAAATAATGGGGAACGTAGTCTGGCCAGAAAGCTATGGCGTGCTGTCATGAGCAGAATCCATGAGGAACTGCCCAATGAACAGTTCTCCAATCCGGAAGGAATCATATCTACCACAGTATGTTCTGTATCAGGCAAGCTTCCTATCCCCGGACTTTGCGACAATCATCTGAGTACGGAATATTTTGCCGTTGGTACAGAGCCACTTTTAAACTGTGATATACACTATGCCGGAACCCTGTGTGCTTACGACAATCTGCCCGCTACTGCAGAATGTCCTTTCCAGACTTCCGGAGCCTGTCAGTTACCACTTATAGAAGACGACTCCCTGTTGTCCGGTTCCACCACGATCCTGCCGGATGGTACGGTAGTACAACCACAGACTTCCAACCACTGCCAGCATGACGTAACCTTCTTCACCAACCCGGAATACAATACGATTCTTCAAAACCAATATTGGGAATTAGAAAGTCAGGGATTGTATTTTCCTTAAAAAATAAAGCAGCCATATCAACGTTCATCGTTGTAAGGCTGCTTTTTCGTGCTATAAGCTCATTTAATACAAAAAAACTCAATTCTTTGCAAAAGCAAGGACTTGAGTCATTTTAAAGCTGCTGACGGGAATCGGACCCGTGACCTCCGCACTACCAATGCGACGCTCTACCGACTGAGCCACAGCAGCAGATTCCAATATAGGAAACTGATCTTTTGGATGAAACAAATCACCCAAAGCTGCTGACGGGAATCGGACCCGTGACCTCCGCACTACCAATGCGACGCTCTACCGACTGAGCCACAGCAGCATCTTGTGACTGCTCACGCAATCACCGTATGTTATTCTATCAAAACCATCATCATTTGTCAACAACAAATTGCATAAATTTTTACATCATTTTTTTGATCTAAAGATAAGCATTATGGGAACGCTTCATGATAAAACGAACTCTATGCCCGGTCTCATCGCATACCATGCGCACTACCTCTTCCGCTTCCTCTCTGGAATTGTCATTAATACAGATAATGCAACTGTCTCTTTTCTTGGAAAGAAATGAATTCTTGGGCCAACGGATGTAGTAGGATATCCGATTCTTCAAAAGGGCTCTCTCTATCTCCTTTTTGCATTCAGAATTCATTACCTCACAAAGCTCTATCTCATTATTCACCTTTACTGTATTGAATGTCTGTTGCATAGTGTCTACCTCCCTTTTATAAATTATAGCATACCTTCAAAAAGAGTGCAAACGAATTCTCTAAAATTCATTGGAACGGGTAGTTCCGAGAAATTGCAGAAACCGCTCTTTTGATTCTTTATATTTAGGCCTGCTGACCGGAATCACATCTCCCTGATTCAATTCCAGGCACAGGGGTTTCAGACTTCTGACCTCATTCATATTTACCAGATAACTCTGGTGACACCTTAAGAAATAATCAGGAACCGCTTTCTGAACCTCGTCCAGCTTTTTATAGATCGTCCACGATTCATTACGCCCATGTAAAATAACAGTACGCTTCTCACTTTCAAAATAGATAATATCACGGGTTTTTATTTTAAATACAGTTCCTTTAAAAGCAACCACAAAGCATTCATCTGCTTCCTCTTGTACCTGCTTTCTTGCACGCTCTATAGCATCCAAAAGAGTTTCTTCCTTAATAGGCTTGAGCAAAAAATTATTGGGATTCACGCGAAAAATCTCTGTGGAGAACTCAATATGGTCAGTTATAAAAATCACCTTCACCAGACTAAAACGCTCCTGTATCCCTGCTACCACATCGATTCCATTGGCATCATTCATATCCATGTCCATGATCAGGATATCTGCCGGAGTACACTCTTTACCCGGTTCGTAATCACCCTGCAAATCCTGCAAATCGTTATATACTGTTACGCAGACCCCCCTGCCGTATCGTTCCTCTAAGACATCCTTTAAATGCTTACACAACTCCCTGTTGTCATCGCATATCGTTATCCTTATCAAAAACATTCCTCCCTCATATACACCCGGCTCTGTCCGTATGCATACCTCTTATATACTTTCGCACACGGCTCCTTCGGCGCGGCAAAATATTTAACCATATTTTACCACAAAAATCTGGTTTTAGGAACAAGAAAAACGGAAATTTTGCATTTTTCCAAAATTTCCGTCGATTCAGCCATATAATCTTGTTTTTTTGCTAGATTTCTTGCTTTTTCTCCCTGATAAAGCAGTCATAAATACAAGGGATTACGATAAGTGTCAACAATGTACCATATACCAATCCGCCAATTGTAACAATTGCCATGGGCTTTGCCATCTCAGAGCCCATGTCTTTACTGAATACCATGGTAGACAACGCAAGGATCGTGGTAAGTGCAGTCATCAGCACAGGCCTGAGCCTGGTTCTTCCTGCCGCAAGGATCGCCTCGCGCTTACTCTTCCCCTCTTCACGCAGCTGATTCATATAATCGATGATCACGATACCGTTATTGACGATAATACCGGACAACATCACGAACCCGATCAAAGCAATCACGCTGATCTCACTGCCCGCGATAAACAAACCAAAGAATCCTCCGGTAAATGCAAGGGGTATGGTAAACATGATGATGAACGGAGACAGCAGTGACTGGAACTGTGCCACCATGATCAGATACATGAATACCAGCGCTAGAACGAGCATCAAACCAACCTGCCCTATAGCATCATTGATCATCTCATTTTCACCGGAGAATAC